>NZ_JAINEZ010000103.1:0-15891 GCF_019873065.1 Sphingobium sp. PNB | reverse complement strand
ACTACCGGGATAACCGCCGACACTCACGAAAAGGGGGTCAATGTTGGGCGCCGATAAGGGGTCAACTTTGCGCGCCGGTTGACACCGGATATCCAAAAATTCGGTCGCATAGGCGAAGTGGACCACCACGAAAGCAGGTTTGCCACAGCGGAAGACAACTACCAGATCATGCTTCGCCCGAGCGCAGACGCCGGCCGGGTGTCCCCGCATCATGCGCAGGTCCAAACGTATTACGCGGCGAGGGTAACCGACTGGGAGCTTCGGCGCCTTTCGCCACCCAAGTTTATCAAGATGACGCTGGATCACCCCGTGCTTCAATCTGATACGCTTCGCCGCTTGCCGCCGATGCGACTTGCTCATGCGCCTCGCGTACCAGCAGCAGGGATGCAATTCCCCACCAGGTTGCCGGCTCGATCAGCTTCATACGGCTTCCACCCCGTTGAACGCCAACCAGCTGGCAAGCGCTTCAGCCGCACCTGCATCGGAGCAAGTGTCACGGGCGTGCAGACCAAACCCATTCGCAGTCAGCCGCCGAGCTGGGACCAAGATATGGACATGGGGTTCGTTCGCGGACCCCGCCAGGAATGGCGCATGCAGGACGAGGACAGCGGCAAGTTGCAGCTCGCGCACGAAATAGCTCAGCGCCCAGGCGCGGACCAGTTCCCAATCAGCGTGGAGAGCGCGGTCGGCGTCGAGAATGATGTTGAACTGAGCATAACCATTCCGTTCGATCACGGGCTGGGTAGCATCATAGCGTTCAAGCAAATAGCGCAGGTCCGCATATTCCCCTGGCGCATTGCTCGGAAGGAGAAGGTCATGCCGAGCCGCCTGATGGCCAGAGGGGTTGAGCTTCGCCAACACGGGGGCGGCGATCCCGATGCGCGCGCCGTCGGTCTTCCAATACCAACGCATGTAGCGGAACTGGGGATGGGCGGGCCAATCGAGATAGAAGCAAGACAGTTCCTCAGGGCCCGACTTCGATTTCTTCTGGGTCATGCAACATCCCTCCCGGTCGGCTCGATCTCGGCCGCACTAGGCCGATGAAATGATTTCGGCAGCATGGGGGGATTGAGGAAGAGCCCCTGACTGTCAGCCCTGACGGTGAAGGATTGATCTTCATGCGCGGGAACAAACCAGACCTGTCCGCCCAAAAGGCTTTGCCGATAATCCGACAGCCACTCGCCTTCGCCGTGAAAAAGAATATCGAAGCTGCATTGATATGCGTTGAACCGGACGAGCAGAGTGTCCATGCCGTAGAGGTCACCGATCTGGCCGAACAGCTGCTCGCCAAGGGGCCGAAATGCTGACGTACCGAGGATCAAGAGGTTGGCTTCCTGAAGCAGGAGCGCTCCACCCCCAAAGGCCGGATCGACGCTGATTGGCCCGCCGATTTCCCAAGCGACCTTGATCATCGCGCGCTGGACTGCGTCACGGACGAACGGGATTGTTGGCGCACCCGAGCCGGAGTGCGCGCTCATCGAGCTAAACATATTTATTATCTTCCTTTCAGGGGCGCGATCCGCTGAGCTTGGACGCGCATCACCCCAAGATTTTCATCTCATCTGCTCAGTCACCTGAGCTCTTCTCAACCGATCGAAACCGCTGCCGCTTGGTGTCGGCAGCGCTCGTCCTCAATCGTCTTTTGGGTACCGGAGATTCAGCGATATCATCGGTCGCCCCAGCGGTTTTGTGAAACCGGCCCCGTGCTCCTCACAAAGGGTGGCATAGAGATAATTACCGACCATGAGCTCGCCAGCAGCCCCACACTCTTGGCACATGCGGGTCGAACGCTGCTCAGCGGCTGCAATGAGCGGCGCTGCCGCTTGGTCAGGCCGATCGATATAGACTCTCAGCTCCCCGAACTTCTCTTTGGCTTGGGTCACTCTCACCGAAATGCCAGCCGAATGCAGTTCGGCCAACAGCTGGCGAAACAGCGGTTGCCAGCCGGCCGGAAGGCACGATTCCCAACACAAATTCTCGTCGTGGCTCATACGAAGTTTCCTCCGATTTCCGCGACCCAGCGAAGATCGGCGATCCGCAAGCCTGTTTCGGCGGAGACCGGATCACCAAAAGGTGCTCCAGCTTCCTCTTTAAAGCCGGTCGATTGAATGCTGAAAAAGCAGGGGTCGAGATCCCTATCCCGTGGATCTGCGATCACCCACAGCGGCGAATCAAAGTCGGCAGACCAGAGCCGCAGTCCCCGGTGGAGGTGGACCTCACCGGCCCGAGCGAGGATCAGCGAAAGATAATAAGTCTTCCGCCGAGAGGTGTCGCGCCCTGGCTCAAGGATAAGGATGTCCGTTCGTGTTTGACGGACTGCCTCGATCAATTTGCTGAACGAAATTTCGCGACGCCAGTGACCAAGAACGAGCCCGGCCCGCTCACTGTAACTATATTGGCTCAGAATCTGCGGGAATAGCCCATCGCAGGGCTGAGTGGCCCAGCCCCCCATCTTAGCAAGCGCGCGTGCGGCCTCTTCGCCGTCCGAGATCCGCTGCCGATCTTCGTCATTCACATATACCATATTAAGTCTCTTCGACTTGGCGCGGAGGCGGCTGCCCTCCGGCGTCCGAGGAACATTTCACTTCTCAGCGTCAGCCAAAATTCCCCCCGCTCAACCTCTCACACATCCTGCTTCCAGCAGCCGCCTTGCGGGATTGATCCGGTGCCACCTTTCCGAGCAATTGGGCACAGCTTGGCGATGCTAGAGGAAGGCGCCAAGACTCTGTTTTCATGAGCCGAAACTGTGACGACCGACTTTGTCGTGGGTGCATTCATTAATGACATGACAAAGCATTTGCGCTTACGGCCAGCGATGCCGTGCGCTGACGAGGCAGCTCGCGGATGGGGGATAGTTAAGAATGAAGCTTATCTTCGGCCTTTCATGCGACGGCCCTTCCTTTCCGGATTTTCCGGGCCCGAATGAAGGCGTCTTCAATGCCGCCGTAGTGGGGCCACAAGGCCTGATAGAGATGCTCGAGGTGCAACTTGGCCTCACAGCTCCCCGGGTGGCCCATGCGGTTCGAGTTTCCAGCTATGCTGCTAAACTTCGTGTTGCGCTGATCACAGTCCCCGACCTGTTCTTCGCTCAGTCGTTCAGCCTTGATCCGTGGGCCACTGCCGCATCATTGCTCGATTGGCGGGATCAGCTGGTCGCTGCCGGCTGGTCCGGCAGCCTTATTGGCGCCGCACGTGTTGATGCATTCGCGGTGGTGGAAGAGACTGGTCCGACTCTTCCCCTCGGGATCGCAGATCGCACGCGCACGCTCTGCGATGCGGTCAAGGGCCGCGCAAGACTGCCGCTCGCCTCAATCGAGCTGGTCGAGCCCCGACATTTGCTGTCACCTCTTTGGCAGCGCCTTATCGGCACGCTCGAAGCGTCGGGGGTAGAAATCTCGCAGGTTCCTGCCTGTGTAACTTCCTCCAACGACCTGGGCCACGTGCAAGCGTTTCTCACCGGCAGCCCACCCACGACATTAGCAGGCGATGGAAGCTTCGTGATCGTCCACGCGGACACAGCCTTGGCGGCGGCCGAAGCAGCTGCAGAGTGGCTCGCCCATTGTTCGGAAGCCGATTTGCATGGCACGGTCATAGTAAATGCGGACGGAGACACGGCGCTGCTGGACCGCGCGCTTCAAGTTCGCGGGCTTCCCGCTCTGGGCTTGTCGGCCTCGTCGCCGTGGCGTGGAGCACTTCAGGTGCTCCCGCTCGCCTTCGCCGCTTCGTGGGCACCATTCAATGCGAAGGCGATGCTTGAGTTGCTCATGCTACCGCGTCCCCCCATCGCGCGACGTGCGGCGCGCAAGCTCGCCTATGCACTGAGCCGCGAGCCTGGCACAGGCGGGCCAGCATGGCTCGCTGCATGGGGTAATATCGAGTCAGATCTTGCCGAAAGGATGTCCACAGAACCTCAAGAAAAGCGCGATGCGAAGCTTATGGCGTGGAGGCAATGGACGTCTGGAGAATTATATCCGCGGCATGAAGGCATGCCTGCGGAGGCAGCCAAGTCGATCGCTTCTCGCGTCGCGCAATGGGCGCTCGAGACGAATGCTGGAAATGCTGATCCGCTTCTTCTGACGCTAGTTGGTGCCGCGCAGGCCCTCGTGCAAGCGATCGATGTTCTGAACGTCGAGTTGCTCTCTCCGCTGCTGCTTGGACGCATGACCGACCAAGTGCTTGCGGACGGCGCTCAAAACCCCAACCATATAGCGACATCGGGCGGCTTGCGTGCCGTGCGTCATCCAGGCGCCATTTGGGGCGATGCTAAGAATGTACTTTGGTGGGACTTCAAAGGTCCCGGAGAACGCGTAAGTTCATCACCATGGAGCGCCGCTGAGGTTGCTGCGCTTAAGGCTCACGGCTGCGAAATCGAATCGCCGGCCGCGATCACCGCCCGGATTGGGTGGAGTAACGCCAACGCGGTGCATCGCGCTGGGGAGCGCATTATTTTTTTCTCACCAGCGCTTTCCGCTGGGGAAGAGACCACAAGCCATCCCCTCGCCCATCAGCTGAACCCGCTGACGACACCTGCTAAGGACATGATCCGATGGCCAGCAGAACAGCTATTGCACGGGCCGTCTCATGAACTCGCAGGGCGCGAGATTCTCCGGGAAGCGATCACTCCAAGCCTCCTGCCAGCACAGCGCCCTCGCTGGTCTCTGCCGGCATCTGTGATCGCCAAACTCGACGATCGCGTCGAAAGCGCCACCAGCTTGGAGCATCTCGCGGACTGCCAAATGCGATGGCTCCTTCTTGACGTTTTGCGGCTCTCAGGCGGCCGGGTTGCTGAGATCCCTGGCACAAGCCAGCTGCTGGGCAACCTCGCTCATGAACTCGCAAATCGCGTTTTCCCGCCAGGACCTGTGCCGGATCCTGAAGCCGTTTTCTTGCAAGCCAACGATCTATTTGACGAGTTGCTTAGCGCGATCGCAGCGCCGCTTCAGCAGCCAGAATATGCGGGCGAGCTTGCATCGGCCCGGGTCAAAGTCCCAGCTGCTCTGGCGCAACTCGCACGTCTTCTACAGGCGATGGACGTAAAGGTGATAGGGACGGAAATTGAACGCGCAAGGACGTTCGTCGATGGACCGGATGTAAAGGGCCGCATCGATATGCTGATAGAACATCCGACTCACGGCACAGGCGTAATTGATCTGAAATGGTCGAGGAGCGCTAAAACGCGACGCAACGAGCTCGCCGAAGGTCGTTCGATTCAGCTCGCGACATACGGTGCGATAGCAAATTCCAACAGCACCACGCCTGCTCCAGGCGCATTCTATATGCTGAACCAGCGGCAGCTGATCGGGCTGAGCGGTTCGTTCCTGGCGGAGGAATCGGTCGAATCCGACCATAGCCTGCCCGACACATGGTCGAATCTCGTGTCGACGTGGCAGG
This sequence comes from Sphingobium sp. PNB, assembly GCF_019873065.1. Taxonomy (NCBI): domain Bacteria; kingdom Pseudomonadati; phylum Pseudomonadota; class Alphaproteobacteria; order Sphingomonadales; family Sphingobiaceae; genus Sphingobium; species Sphingobium sp. PNB. Next base: position 10,500 of record NZ_JAINEZ010000103.1, on the reverse strand, counting down.
TGTGGCTCGATCTAGCCCGGGAGGGGATCGCGGTTGCGACAGGTGCCGATGAGGCCGAGGCCCACATCCCGGCCGATCTCCCGATCGAGACGGGGCCCCAACCGTGTCGCTATTGCGAACTTACAGCGCTCTGCCGTGTAGGCGTGGAGGCCAACTGAACATGACCTTTCCCAATATCACGACCGTAGTGGCGTCTGCCGGCGCCGGCAAAACTACCCGAATTGTCGGCAACATCGCGAAGGAGGTCACATCCCGTGATCCCGAGACGATCGTCGCAACCACATTCACGGTGAAAGCGGCGGACGAACTGATCGAGCGCTCGCGTGCTAAACTGTTCGAGTTGGGCATGCCGGATAAGGCAGCGCGATTGCTTGGAGCCCGCTTTGGAACGGTGAATGCCATTTGCGGTCAGATCGTATCGGAGAACGCCATCGCTCTGGGGCGATCTCCGCGGGCCGAGGTCATTCCCGAAGGCAGCGTGCCCCGTATTTTCGCGATCGCCGCCGATGCCGCGATCGAGCGTCACGCGCCGACGCTGAACTCGCTCGCCGATGTCATGGGGTTCTTCGAGCCCAAACGAGCCGCTGGCGCTGAACGAAGTGATTGGCGGACGACCGTCAGGCGTCTGATCGAGCTCGCTCGAGCGAATGGGATATCAGCTCAGGATTTATCCCTTTCAGCGGAGCGATCAGTCGCAACCTTCCTCGAACTGCTACCACCGGTGTCGATCCGGAGCGGTGACGATCTCGATTCAGATTTGCGAAGGGCCGTAAGTTCGGCAGTGCATGCGGTTCCCGCTGAGCCGAGCACGAAGGCCAAAGCCCACATAACGTTGCTTCGCCAGACCGATGCAAGCATCCGTCGAGAAGAACGGATTTCTTGGCCAAACTGGGCCCGCCTATCGAAGGTGGGCTGCGCCAAGAAAGATGGTCAGGCCTTCATCGACGCTCTCGACGCAGTTGCACAAGCAGCGAGCCGCCACCCTGCACATCCGCGGCTTCGGGAGGATTGCAGCCAGTTCATCAGGTCGGTCTTCGCCTGTGCGACCGAAGCCCTGACCGCATTCCAAGCTTATAAAGCAGAGCGCGGCTTATTGGATTTCACGGACCAAGAGGCGCTCGCGCTCGACGTCCTTCGCGATCCGGTAATGTCCGCCGGACTGGGCGAGCGCATTGGTCGGCTGTTTGTCGATGAATTTCAAGATTCCAGCCCGCTTCAAGTCGCCATTTTCACTGCGATGTCCGGGTTAGTCGACGCAAGCACGTGGGTTGGAGACCCCAAGCAGGCCATCTACGGCTTCCGCAATGCGGACAGCGCCCTCACCCAAGCCGCGTTCGCAGGGGTAGCTGCATCGTCGAGTGAACCGCATGATGTGCTAGCAACCTCATACCGGAGTCGCGAGGGCATTATAAACCTCGTCAACGCTGCCTTTGCGCCGGCTCTGAACGCGATGGGTCTTAGAGCGGAGGAACATGCCTTTGCGGGGACTGGGCGCAGCGAGGACGGATTCACGCAATCGCCGCTGGCGGTCTGGTGGTTAGAAGGAAGCCTTGATCTTCAATATTCAGCATTAGCGGCTGAAATTCGCGAGTTAGTAACGTCCAAAAGCCCGTGGGAAATCGCAGCGAAGCCAGATGGCGTGCGCGCGCTCCGTGCCGGTGACATCGCCATCCTCTGCCGCTACAGGACCGACGTTGCGAAGGTGTCCGCCGCACTCAGTCGGCAAGGTGTCAAAGCCGCAGTTGAACGTGAAGGACTTAGCCAGACACCGCATATCCAGCTCGTCATGGCCGCCTTTCGTTGGGTCGCTGACCCTACCGATCACCGCGCGCTCGCTGAGTTGGCTCGTTTTTTCGCCGACGATCCAGAGTCAAGTTCATGGCTTGAAGCGCTCGGCGCCGAAAGCGCTATGGAAGCAATGATCGCTAGCATACCAATCGCAACCGCCCTCGCTGCAATTCGCGAGAGAGTGCTGGCGCTGACGCCTGCGGATCTCGTGGATGCGATTATCCTTCTCCCGGCCCTAAAGCGCCGCATAGAATCTTGGGGCGATGTCGCTGGCCGGCTCGACGACCTCGAAGCCCTCCGTGGCTTTGCTCGGAGCTATGAGCAAAGCTGCGCTGGCGCCGGCTCACCTGCGACACCGTCGGGGCTGGCACTTGCTTTGGCAGCGGAAAACCCACCTCGCCCGCAAAGCCTCCAAGACGACGCGGTGAAGGTCATGACCTACCATGGCGCGAAGGGACTCGAATGGCCTGTCGTGATCCTGACTGGTCTTGGCAAAGAGCCAAAGCCGCGATTGTTCGAACCCACGGCCGAAGCCGATGCTGAAATAGATTGGCGAAACCCGCTCGCTGAACGCTGGATCCGTTACTGGCCTTGGCCGTATGCAACCCAGAGCAAGGACGTGCACCTCGACGCTTCCGCGCCCAGCTCACCGCTGGGCCGACAGGCTGTGATCCGATCACGGGACGAGGACGCTCGCCTCCTCTATGTCGGTATGACCCGCTCTCGCGATTATCTGGTCTTTGCGCCACCAGTCAAAGACACTCTCCACTGGCTGAGCGTCCTTAACGTGGATCACCCTGAGTATTTCACGCTACCTCGCGGGGGAGATCAAATTCTGGCGGGAACGAAAAGCTTCGCAGCTAGGATCGCGACGTTGTCGAGCGACGGCGGCGACGCAATAAAGCCTATAATGACCTCATATGGACATGTGGCGCGGCCAATAGTCGACCGAGCACCGCTTCACCGCCGTCCAAGCGAGGCGACTAGCAGTGAGACTTTCGGTATCGCCGAAAAGGCAACCATCGGCCCCCGCTTACCGTTCACCGGCGCACCTGACATGATCCTACTAGGCGAAGCTGTCCATGCCATCATTGCGGCCGATGACCTCAAATGCTCACTGGTTTCGCGTTTGGCTCAAGCGCAGGCTGTCCTAGATCGATGGGGCGTGCATCAGGTTGCGGCTGAGGATGTCTTGGGCGCACATGAGCGCCTGATCGCTGAAATCGAAAAGCGTTGGCCCGGGGCCAAAGTTCATCGTGAAACGGCTATCGCGGCCCGCATTGAGGACCAGGTAATTTCAGGCCGCATTGACCTGCTCGTCGAGCATGACATGGGTTTTGCAGTGATAGATCACAAATCATTTCCAGGCTCTTATACAAGCTGGGATCAGCGTGCAGTAGGGTATGGCAGCCAGCTTCAACTCTATGCTGCTGCGCTGGAGAAGGCCTGTCCCGGCGTTCCATGTGAACTCTTCATTCACATGCCGATCGTCGGAGGTTTATTACGTTTATCAACGATCTCCGGCACGGGGGAATGAACCGCTCAGGCATTACCGGAGATCCCGACTTTCAAGAGGAATGGTAGATTTGGCCTCCTCCATGAGTGCAGCGCAATCAACTCTAACGCTGAAAAACGAAAAAGAAAGATTCCTGCGGTACGGCACAAGAAACAGCCGGGAGCCCACCGATTATGGAACTACTTACCCTGGACCAGCCCTACGAAAGCGCAAGAGACATCGAAATTTTCGACAGCACTTCTGGCGATTTACGGGCCAGCGAGCAACTGCGCCATGTGTTCGACTTTCTCATCGAGCACCGTCGCTATAATCGCGAAACGCAGAGAAAATCCTACGAAGCGAATCTGCGTGCGTGGGAGGATAATGGGAACAAACTTCGCTCATTGCTTCATGCAACCTCAGGAACACAAGCCCGAGGTTCACTGGATGGCCTTGCAGAAACTTGGAAACGACTGCACAGACATGGGCAAGTATTTGACCAAGTACGCACTCTCGATCAATTGGTTCGTGCACTAGAGCTGCTCGAACCTCCTGTTAGGCGAGAACGATCACGCCCCGCTTATCCACTCGACGCGATGTGGCATTCGCTATCAAGAGCGCAGGGCTTCGGCGACAAGACGGCAGCTCTTTTCGTTAAGGCTCTAGTCGATGTCCACACGCTGGAAATTAACCGGGACCTGCGCTTTCTCGACGATTTCCGCGTCGATTCACAGGATGTGATCCGCGTGCCGGTCGATTCGGTCATCACATACATCTTCCGCCTGATTACAGGTCGAACACTCAAGTTCTCGACAATTAACGAGATCATCAGACGGTCTGGGCTTCACCGCGAGAGCGAAGCTACGATTTGGGATGACCTCTGGTTCTGGGGCTTCATCACTCAGCATGGCGGTGGCGAGAGTCGTCAGCTCGCCGTGAACGAGGCTAAGTTCTGGTCGATCCTTGGTTCTCCCAAGGAGCAATGGTCTGACATAAGGCGTGCCGCCGAAAAGTTCATCATGATCCTGGACATGTCAGCATAATCAATTCGCTTGAACTTAGCCGTTTAGGTCCGAGCGATAATCACCCCAAGCAGACGGGCAGCGCGCCCGTCTGAAACCGTCATACCGCCTAAAGAAAGTGGCGGTCCATCCTGCAAGCGATCCGTTCGATAAACCAAAGCTCGGTTCCCGCAGCTTACTCTCCATGCTAGCGGGCAAATATTTCGCTGACGAATTGGGGGCATGATGCACTGGATAGACCGCAGAACTCCGGAGCCGCGAAAGTCTTTCGATGCGCGATCTGCCGGCGATGTGGATTATGGCCGCGTCGTTCACTCGGCCTCCTTCCGACGGCTGCAGGGCAAGACCCAAATCCTCAACTTGGGGGAAAGCGATTTCTACCGCACTCGCCTCACGCATTCGCTTGAAGTCGCACAGATCGCGGGCGGGTTAGCCAAACAGCTCGTCCATAATCTGCCCGGCCATCCAGCCCTCGGGCACCTTCCCGAACATGCGCTCCTTCAGGCGATCGCCTGCACCCATGATTTGGGGCATCCTCCATTCGGCCATGGCGGCGAAATTGCCCTCAATTACTGCATGAGAGATCATGGCGGCTTTGAAGGGAACGGCCAAACGCTTCGGATCCTATCGCGCCTTGAGAAGTTCTCTGAGGCTGCCGGCTCTAACCTGACGCGCGAGACGCTGCTCGGCGTTCTCAAATACCCCGCGTCGTTCAGCGAATTGGCCAACCCAGACCTCCGTCCGGGAATGTTAGCAGATACAAGCGGCACGCCGCTGCTCGATCGCCAAGCTTCCGAACCCCCGAAATGCTTCTTGGATTGTGAGCAGGATGTCGTGGACTGGATCCTCTCCCCGCTCTCCAAAGGCGATCAGGATGCCTTCCGCCAGTTTGACATTCGAGCGGGGAGGCATGCCAAGGCTCGTCATAAATCCCTCGCTTGCTCGATCATGGACCTTGCAGATGATATCAGCTTCGGCATCCACGACCTAGAGGACGCGCTCGAGCTCAAACTGATAGATCAAAAGCAGTTTCAAACGCACGTACCCGCCGCGGCCTGCCAAGGCCTACTCGACTATCTCAATAGCCAATATCGCGGGCAGTATGGCAACGATGTATATGGGGGCCTACTCGATCGCCTATTTGGTGACGGCAACGACCGTAAACACCAGATCAATCGGATCCTCAACTTCGTCATCCCGAGCATCCAGATCCGCGACGAAGCCGAATTTGAGGAGCCGAGGTTTCGGTATCGTGCGGAGGTACCAAACCCAGTAGCGGATTTCCTGACAGCGGTAACGAAGCTGGTTTACGAGGAAGTCATTTGTAGCCCCAGCATCCAGCACCTCGAGTTCAAAGGGCAGATGATGGTAATCGCCGTATTCGAGGTCATGAAGTCTGAGCCCAAGAGATTCCTACCCAGCGATGCGTACGCCAAATTCGCCAGCTCTTCCGATCCGATGAGGATCATCTGTGATTATGTTTCAGGCATGACGGACTCCCACCTGCTGCGAACCTATGAACGCCTTTTCGCACCGCGGATGGGATCGGTTTTTGACAAGCTTTGAAATGCTGAAGGTGTGTCTCAGCTGTAGCGGAGCGGGTCAGCGCTAACTCAGCGCAGGCGTCTTGCATTTCTGCTTCTCAGAAGGCTGGTGGTCAAGATCGAGATCCAACTGCACGTCTTATGACCGATTTTGACGCAGGGTCATGTCACCAGACTCCGAACAACGGCAGGGAGCAGGTGTGGCGGAACGCGAGAATGATCTTCTAGCCTGGGTGGGCGCGGGCATTGCCTTCGCATTAATGATGCAGGTAGCCCCTTTCCGTTGGGCCGTTTACGCGCTCGTCGCATGGCTAGGATTTCTCGCGTTTCAAGATTGGTGGAGCGAACATGAGCTACCCGCAAGCTCTCCCATCGCCGAATGGACAATCGAGGAGCAGGCTCTTCAATCCAACGCTGACGATCAGCAGCTTCGCTATTCCGTAAAAGGATGGTTTCAAAACCATGGGAGGGAGGCACTCGAAAGCGCGGCTCTGGTCGGTCGCCTTTACGAATGCGACACACCCGACCAGCCGATCGACCGGTGCACTCCGGTCAGCGAAAGCCATGATAATTTGTCGCTCGACCTGAAGCCGGGCTTCCGCACGCATTTTACGGTATATCCCCAATTCAGCGGCGCAGGAGGACCTAATCCACGGATAGTTTGGAACATGCGAAACATCATTGCAGATAATGATTGGAAACTGGACCAGTGAAGTCGATTCCCTCAAGTCCTCCTTTCTATCAGGACGAAACGACGGTGTCAGATTCCAGGGCTAGCCAAAACCGATTTTTGATAGCCCGCCGAGCGTCCACATGATATATCTGGGTCGCAAAGGAGTCGGTCATGGGTCGTGCCGAAAATATCCAGCTCAACGTCCGATCGGCTTTTGCGCGCGATCGGGTCCATGCGCTTACGAAGCTCACCGGCATGACGGCCAGTGAGGTGATCGAGGACGCGCTTCGAGGTTATGTCCCGCCAGGTATTCCAGCCAATACCGGCAAGCTGGTGCGGCGCGGCGCGCTGCTGGTTCGTCCGTCGAGCGGTAAGCCGGTCAGCCTCGAAACCGCCAATGAGGCTCTCGATCGATCCCGTGAGCATGACATTGACGATTGACGCGCTGATCGACAGCAATGTGATTATAGCGGCGTTGGCAGGCGATCATGAGCATCATGCTTCGTCGGCCGACCTGTTCGACGCTGGTCGCGGTCATGTGCTGGGCGTTGCCGCACACAGCTATGCCGAAGTCTATAGCACCCTGACCCGTCGCGGCACACACGCGCCATTTCGTTTCACGGCAAAGGAAGCCTGGGCCGCGCTTGAAAGCGTGAGAACCGTCACCCAATTGATCGGCTTGACCCCGGCGCAGACGTTCGACACGGTGCGCAGCTATGCAGCCGATGGCGGGATCGGGGCTCGCCTCTACGATCGAATGATCGGCGAAACAGCGGTGGTACACGGTATCCCCACGATCGTGACCTGGAACATCGGCCATATGCGCGGCCTATTCCCGACGCTCGATGTCCGCACCCCTCGCGATTTTCCGAGGGCATGACAGCTTCAATCCGCTCGAAATCCAGCGTTTATAACACGACTAGCCCACCGCCCCAGCTATTAGCCTGATCGAAATATCTCCATACAATAAGGCTCACGTCAAAAGGGGATATGTCGTGCGCGGGTGCTTGATAACTTTGGGAGTGCCGATCGCGGTATCGCACTTGTACTTACCGCCTTCGGCTACGGAATCCTTGGCGAGCAGCGCTATCGCTATCAGATGACGGTGGAAGTCCAGACGCCGTCCGGCGTTGAGAGTTAATCCAGGAGAGCGATGGGATGACCAACGATCATGTCGCGCTTGGCGCAGCCATGATGCTGCTGAGAAGACATGGTGACCAAGCGCCGGTCAAAGTAGCCGAGCGGATCGGCGAACTTGCTGTTGAAGCTGATTGGGACGGGTTAGCCTTCTGGAAGCTGATAGCATCCAAAATGGACCAAATACTTCAAACAGGATCGGTCCAGTAAGACAGTCCGCTGGGCAAGGTTCTCCAATCCCTGAGGCCGTTCGCTTGACATCCCGACCGGCGCTCTGCAACACGATGACTGGCCTTGGGGAAGGCCAAATATGGGGGTAAAATCAATGAGATTGATGTATGTTGCGCTCGCGTGCGCAATCGCGTCGTCAACGCCTGCACATGCTCAGGTTCAAGCGCCCGCACTCGCTGTCGGACCGACGGCCAGCAATGTTCTCCGCACTGGCACTGAAATCCAACTCAAGATGGAAGAGCCCCTGACGACCGAAGGCAAGAAACTTCGGGTAGGTCAGCACTTCAGGCTCTCCGTGATCGAGCCGGTTTCTGTTGGGGGGCAGGTCGTCATTCCGGTCGGTTCGCCAGCCGTCGGTGAGATCACCGAGGTTCGTAATAAAGGGATGTGGGGCAAGTCTGGCCATTTGACCGCCTCGCTCCTCAATGTGAGCGTGAACGGGCGCCAGATCCGGCTGACCGGCACGTTTGATGACAAAGGCGTTACCGGAACGGCAGGTGTCGTAGCTGCTGTGGCCTTCGTTCCTGTCGTTGGATTTTTCACCACAGGAACAAGCGCCAAAATCGCTGCGGGATCGCAGGTCAAGGGCTTCATCGGTGAAGACGTGCCTTTGGTCTTCGCCGCGGCTGCGCCTTCTGAACCTGTGACCGTTCCCATTGCAGCTTCCTCATCTGTTGCAACCGCAATTCAGCCAGGTTCGGCAGTAGCTCCTGCCGCGAAGTAAGCCGGCTCCAACAGGGAGAGTACACTTTATGCGTTACGTTCTGATTGCCGCCCTCTCGATGGGTATCGCAGCGCCTGCCTTTGGCCAAGCGCCGCAAGCCCAGCTGCTTGTGAACGAGGAAGTCGGCGTACCCGTTTTCCCGTATGACATCACTGACCGCCCTTATGAGGTCCTGGGAGAGGTCAAGGCGGGCGTTCGCAAAGCAACGGTTTTCAGCAAGTCGCCATCGCAAGACAAAATCTACAAGGAGCTTTGGGAACGCGCGCAGAAGCTCGGCGCTGATGCCGTGGTCAAAGCGCAATATGGCGATGCTCACGTGTCGGCATTCAGTTGGGGCAAGTCGAATGCGACTGGCACGGCGGTCCGCTTCTTGTCGGCTGGAGGCATCACGCCGGCAGCTACCCCTGCGGGCTCCCACTAATTCATGTTGCGCGCAGCCTTTACGGCAGGACTTCTCCTAGTCGGCAGCCCGTTGGCGGCCGCACAGGACGTCACTTCAGAAGCCTCGGTCGTCCCGGCCCCGTCCCATCCACGTTGGGTAAAAGGAACGGATGTCGAACTGATGGTTGTTCGGGAAGTAAACAGCCGATCAGCGAAAGCCGGCGAACGCTTCCGGCTGCGCGTCAACTCACCAGTGACAGTTGACGGGACAATCGCAATCCCGATCGGATCTGTCGCTTGGGGCGAAATCGTTTCCGTCTCGGGCACCAGCGCGGCGGGAGGAAAAGGCCAACTGAGCCTGCGCTTGATCCACGTCGACACGCAATGGGGGTCCGTCGCGTTGACCGGTACGAAGGGCGCTGAAGGTGCCTCAAACACAGGCGGAGTCATTTTGGGCGTGTTAGGCTTTGGTCTCCTCGGCCTCCTTAACAAAGGCGGCAATGCGACCTTCAAGGCGGGCGATATTATTCATGGATATATCGCAGATGGCGAAGAACCCGCGGCCCCTCCACTCTTGATCTCGAACCAAGACGCCCCTCATTCATGATAAATTTTGGCCGGTTGCGCGATCTTTACATCGCAGAATTATCTTAGACACCTGAGATAGAGAAGTTGAGCAATGTCTTTCCGCTACCCATCTTCTAGTCCGCTTCATCCTGAGGCGCTCAAGCGGAAGCAACGTAGCTTACGTGATGGCTTCGCGATGCCTCTCACGCTTCGAGTTCACCGAGCGCTTTCCTGGCTTCGCCGCGCAGAAGCAGATGAAGAAGATGAAGATATACGCTTCATCTTGCTGTGGATCGGCTTTAACGCAGCATATGCAGGTGACGTTGGATTAGCGCTGGGTGGAGAGAGTCAGCGCGAACGCGATGCCTTCGCGCGCTTTTTCTCCACCTTAGTTAGCTTCGACAGCAAACATCGAATTTATGACCTGGTCTGGCAGCGCTTCAGTCAAGAAATTAGGCTGCTGCTAGACAACCGCTATGTCTTCGCGCCCTTCTGGCATCACCACAATGAGGTTGCCGGTTTCGAGGATTGGAGCGGAATGCTGGAACGGGAGCGCGTTGCTACGGCGAACGCCCTTCGTCGCCACGACACCGCCACCTTGCTGTCGATATTGTTTGGACGCCTGTACGTTTTGCGAAATCAACTGGTCCACGGAGGGGCAACCTGGAATAGCGAGGTCAATCGCACTCAAGTTCGAGATTGCGGCGCCCTGCTGGGCTCCCTTCTGCCCCTGTTTATCGACCTGATGATGGACAACGCGGATCACGAATGGCCGATGCCGCACTATCCGGTGGTCGATTCACCGGCTTGACGGCTCGGGGCCGTCCCGGACTTCAATGTCCTAAAGCATCAGTGCGCGGCGACATTTACGATGGCCGGTTCAGCGGCAACTATGATGGCCGGTAGGATCGGTTGTCTGGCCTGATCGCAGGGAGGGG
>NZ_JAINEZ010000102.1:0-16615 GCF_019873065.1 Sphingobium sp. PNB | reverse complement strand
TCGCGCGCTTCGGGAGAAGGCGGTGGACGGGTTGTCCTTCGGCTATCGGGTGCGGGAGGCGAGAGGGGTCTCGCCCCGGGAATTGCTGGAGCTGGAGGTGGTGGAGGTGAGCGTCGTCACGCATCCGATGCAGGATCTGGCTCGGGTGATTGCGGTGGAATAGGGGGCCTTACCCCTCATCCAACTTCGCCTGGACGGCTTTGCCGCCAAGGCTTCGTATCCTTCTCCCACAAGGGGAGAAGGAGCTGTTCGGGCGGTCCGGTGGGCCGCCCTTTTTCGTGGGAGTGGTGGATGACGGATCAGTTGGAAGCGAGCTTTGACGTGATGGCGCAGGGTGAGCGCATTGCCGGGCTGGAAAGTGAGGTCGCGGCGTTGAGGGGGGCGCTGCTGGTTCAGCAGAGGCCCGCGCTGGATGGCGTGAAGGGCGGGGCGGTCGATCCGCATCGGGCCGCCTTCGTCGAGCGCTATGTGCGGCAGGGGCTGGAGGCCGGAGTCGAGCTCAAGAGCTTTTCCGGCGCTTCGGGCGCGGCGGGCGGCTATGCGGTGCCGCGGGAGATCGACCAGATCATCGGGGCGACGCTGAAGGGGATTTCGCCTATTCGCTCGATCGCCAATGTGGTGCGGACGGGGACGGCGGGTTATCGCAAGCTGGTGACGTCGGGCGGCATCGTGTCCGGCTGGGCCAGCGAAACGGGCGCGCGGGCGGAGACGGCGACGCCGAGCTTCAACGAGATCGTGCCGCCTTCGGGCGAGCTCTACGCCAATCCGGCGGCGAGCCAGGCGATGCTGGACGATGCGCAGTTCGACGTCGAGGGCTGGCTGGCCGGGGAGATCGCCCGCGAGTTCGCGGCGGCGGAGGGCGCGGCCTTCGTCAACGGCAATGGGACGAACAAGCCCAAGGGCTTCCTGACCTATACGACGACCAATGAGGCGGACAGCGTGCGCGCCTTCGGGTCGCTGCAATATGTGGCGTCGGGGGCTTCGGGGGCCTTTGCCGCTTCGGGGCAGGACAGGCTGATCGACCTGGTGCAGGCGTTGCGCGCGCCCTATCGCCAGGGGGCCTGCTTCGTGATGAATTCGGCCACGCTGTCGGTCATCCGCAAGATGAAGACCAGCGACGGGGCGTTCATCTGGCAGCCTTCGCTGAGCGCGGGGCAGCCGGCGACGCTGCTGGGCTATCCGGTGGTCGAGCAAGTCGCATAGATTGTAGAGGATAAATTGGCGGCTTAGGATTGTCTTAAATGCTGACCCGCTATAGGCCGCACCTAAGATCAGCCGCCAATTTCAGGCATCGCGACCCGCTCGGGAGGGCGGCTGATCCCTTGATCAAGCCGCTGCCATCGCATCTTCGATAGCGCGCCTGAGCGCCAAAACATCGTCCTTATCATTGGTAACGAAAGCCTGAACCTCGTTACTCGATGTCATGAGGAATAGTTCATACGAATAGGTGGCGTGGCGCTGCTGGTATGATTTCCATCCGAAGTAACCGAATAGTGCGGCAATGAGCAGCATACCCAATGCCGTTCCGGGCTGGCCACCGATCAGCGCACCCAACGCTGGAAGGCCGCAGAAGATCGCCAATAGCCACCAGAAAATCCATCCCCACTTACCGCGAATTTTCTTCGAGCGGACATCCACAGAGTTAATTTTATTGATAGCGTAGGACTTAGAGCCAACCCGCGCGAAATTGTCATCTACGGTCACATTTCCCGAATTATATCTCACCGCATTCCCCCCTTCGGAATCGTTACGCCTTAGTGTAGGTTGCTGATTAAGTCTGGATTTGTCGAGGGGGTAGGCATGGATGACAAGAGCAACAGAGCGTGGGAAAAAATGGAAGCGGAGAGATTCGTTTCCAATACCGGATTGGCTGTCCTGACCATCATCAAATATGCGGCGGGTTTCGGTTGCACGATTTTCTTTTTCGGGATCATCTATGCGGTTATCCAAGCCTTCCAAGGTCATTTCGACCTAGAGCGAGCGCTTTGGGCTGTTGGTGGTGAAGCGATCACCGGCTTTATCTATTCGAAAGTCGATGACGTGTTGGAACGGGCAGAATCGCCATTTGAGTATCCATGACAATCCTTACCCAAGCGCATCCAAGGCGTTCATGAGTGCCATTTTTGACGCTTTGCCGGTCATCGTGTCGATGTCGGATCGCGACCAGTTTGGAAGGTCGAATGACCCAGCCAACAACGCACCGCCTATAGCTTGCTGTGGCGTTGCCCATTCATTCCAGCGGCCTCTCTGCTGACAATCGAAGATAAAGCGCGCTACGGCTTCGAAAGCTTGCTTGTCAGATGCACCAGACTGTAGGGCTTGCTGGCGCAGGAATAAGGCGGCTTTACGATACTGTCCCCATTTCTTTGGATGGATGAAAAAATCACAAGCAGCCAACGAGGTGTGATAGTCGTCTAATTTATCCACGATGTGCGGGAAATCCGCACCAACCCATTCAATATTATTGAGCTTGAATGACCTGTCAGCACCGCGAAGGTGACAGTGGGATTCGAGATAGACGGCTTTGTTATAGGAGAACGCGAATTTCACGCTGATCCTTCTGCGCGTCGGTATCCCGCCGAAATCCCGATAGTCGATCAGCGCAGGTCGCCCGATGGGGAAAAGGAAGCGCCCTATGGTTCGCTGAACCTCGTAGATCAGCGCTGCATCGGCCTCTAACTCGCGCTGGCTGCGATAGGCGCTATATTTTCGAGAACGCTGAATTGAGGTGAGCGCAACCGTGATCGGATGCCGTTGCTCGTGAAAACTGCTTTCCATGAAACTTCCCCTTGTCAGGAGGGTAACGGCTGAAACGCGGCTTTTCCACAGTATAATCCACAGCTTCTCCACAGGAACAATCGGCGCTGCTGTTGAGTTTTGTTCTTGTTTTGATCACGGTCGCGGCATGGGCGAACACAAACCAACCAGCTTGAGCGGATTGGCCACCTATCATGGTGGAACCATAACCCTACTGTGTCGGTGCGGGCATACTCAGGTGTTTCTTGTCAGCCTCTTGGCAGAAGCCTTCCGGGCAAAACGGTTGAGCGATGATTTTGCAACGGTTCGCGCCAAATTGAAATGCACTAAATGCGGGCGAAAGGGCGGGATGAAGCTCGGCTATAACTTCGACGGCCATAGCTCCCAACCGCGCCCTAATCAGTCGGCTCGATAGTCGGTGCATTCTTCGCCAAACGCTCTTGCAACGCTTCGTCATACTGCTTCAAAATCTCATCGATCCGTTCCGCGTTTCGGTAACGGTTATTGCTTCGGCCAAGGTGAAAGCCTTTGCAGTGACGGCATGGATATATGTTCAGGAGACAGTTGCGCAGAAGCTTCTTAGCCTTCCGCGCTCCACCTTCGGTTGGATGGCATACCTTTCCTGTCTTCCGGCACTTCACAGACTGTCACCGTCCAACATAGCCAGCACAGCCTCCAGCACAGTGGCGAGTGACCGTTGGTTGTCTTCCAACTGTGCAATCCTCTCCTGAGCGTCATCAAGATCGCTCTGGAGCGTTGCCACGCGACTGATAGCCTCAACCGCTCTGTTAGATGCTCTGATGGAGTGTTCGCGATCAGTCAGGCTATCAAAGTCGGGCGGACCCTTCTCTTGACTGTTGATATATTGGGTTAGTGACTGGCGCGTTTGATCATCGACGTCGAGCGATTGGAGCAAGCGTCTTGCTTGATTATGGGTCATAGCTCTTCCCCCGTCGCGATCTTGAACAAAACCTGATTGTCGGGATCGTTCATGTCATCGTCGGTGAGATTGTGCTGAGCCTTGAACTCACGATATCGGCATTCAGTGTCGATGACTGATCGAGGGAAAGTCCAAGTGCTTCCGTCGCAATTGTCAATGCAATAAGCCTGAATGGAAGAAGGTAGAAGAATATCACGATCACAGAGTATCTGTGAAACCTCACGAGACCAACTGTTATAGACGATTTCGCCATTACATATCTTCTTCATGACGCTCCCCCCAACATAATCTGAAAGAGCGCTGCGTCTTCGGCTTTCTCGAAACCGATGAAGACCGGAACAATATCGTTGCGATCTAGCCATTCTTCCTTTTGAGGATGGCTCTTCTCATCATCAACGAAGAAATCAAACGCTCCGGTAACAGTCTGCCCCAACAGCATGAGAATTTTTGGCGATATGGAGAAGTCATATCCCTCCATAGTGAAACGCCAATCTACCCGAATCTCCACAATGTAAGGATGCTCGGATTCGCGCGGATAACAATCAATCACCTTGATTGTTGGTGGGTGAATTTTTCCGACGCTCAGCTTACCGGTGCGAATAGTCGAATTCGATATTGCGCCGCCCGGAATGGTAATGTTCGTGGTCGTGGTGGTTGTGGAAGGGTTAGTGGACATTTCACTTACCCTCCTGACTATGATTGCGAGCAATCCAGAACAGAGTTTCTTCACCGGGGTCGCAGAAAATACCGTCAACGATGTTGGTAGCCACCAGCCATTCCAAACGGTCTATGAAATCGGGTGAGATGACACCGAAATCATCGATGATACCGATGGCGATCAGTTGTGCTTCGTCTTCCTTCGAAATGAAGAAACCGTAATCCACTTTCTTACCGAAAACGCCTTGGAGGGTGGCGCGAAACCGTTGACGGAGCGTCGGGCTTGAAAACCGCTGCTTATCATCGGCATTGTCGAATTCACCATTGGTCATCTTCTGATCGACCAGCCACACGAGACGCTCCAAGCGGTTGCGGTCAAATTTGGCGTTCTTGACCAGACCAAGGCGTTTAAGTGCGTTGTGCGCGGCTTCGTTGATGGTCGCAATGTTCAGCGTGATCCGGCCTGCTGTAATAGCGCTGGCGTTGATGGTTGCGCCTGTGATTGTGCCGCTCATTTCGCACCACCTTTCTCGCAAACGGTCGTGGTGGTAGCGGGCGGGTTTGTAGGCTCCTGTTTGCCAACGCCGCTCATGTCCATAACCAAAATTATCCAGATGGAGAAAACAAGGCCAACGAGAATGGGCATGATCACTCCCCCTTCTTTCCCGCACCCTTACGAGCGCGTTTGCGGGGCGAGGGTTTGGGAGCGATCTTGTCAGATGAAATCGAACCATCCGTGATCTTGGGGGCGTCGGCAACATGGTCTTCATCATCAATGCCATTATGAGCAATGGGCTTGAGCTTGCTGGCGTCGAAGTCGGGGCAATCCTTGGAATTGACTACCTTCGAACCGTCGCGCCAATCTTCAAGTGTGGTGCCATCAGGGAAACGGATGCGGGAAGAGTCGATGTGCGTAATGGGATCAATACGTGCGGCGGGAGCGACCTCAATAGCGGCGTTGGCGGCTAGTCCCGCTTCGATCTTAGCCAATGCTGCTTCGGCAGCGTCGGCGCGCTCTCTTTCATGATAGTGAAGGAGCATCGCCTGACAGCCTTCGCGGTCGTAAAGGTCAGCAATGCCTTCCCAATAGGCGGCTCTAATAGTCTGAACGATAGCCGTGAGTGTGGTGAATGTTCCGATAGTAGATACCAGATAAAGTGCAGTTTGTGTTTCCATAGTTCCTTTCAAGTCGGTTTCAGTTTAGTGTTAGTTGTCCAAATGCTATTGCAAAAGCCATCATATCATCGTGGCGGTGAAAGCTCATTATAAAACAGCCCGGACGGTGGCGCAGATACGCTGCCGGAATGTATCGAGTGATCGGCTGACAGTTATCTTCAATCCATTCCCGCACGTCATCACGCAATACGATAATGCCGATATTGTCGAGAAGATCAGTGCTGAGTTCTAATTCATAGTTGGTGGAAGGGACGCGATGCAGACCTTGCTTCGCGATAATATCTTGGAGATGGCGTGACCATCTTGGTTCGAATATAATTGGCATATGGTGTAGTCCTTTCTTTCTACACCTTTATTTACCTGATGATTTGAAAATGGGGTCAATAAGGGCAATTTTTGCGCATTCTTGAAAAGAAAAGAGGCGGAACATAGTCCCGCCTCCCATGAGCTAAAGTGTGATGCCAAACCCAAGGTTGAATGAGCGTCAATGGAAATGCATCGTGGATATTTAGTCTGTCTCACTGTAACGAGCGGATGACCTTCTTATATCGCTTCATGATGAAGTCGGCATCAGTAGCAGAGAGTGGAGGTATAGTAGCGGGCATCCCCGCTAACTGTCTGCCGTGGCGGGCGTTCATAAGCCACGCAACCGCTTTGGCCCTATCCCAATTGGATAGCTGGTGCCTTTTCCGCCAATATGAGGCAGATTGTAAGAAAGTGCGACTGTTCAAAAACGCCTCTGTTCTGCGCTTCTCGTCTGCTTCTTCGGCTGCACGCTTCGCCCTCACTTCCGCTTCCTCTTGCCTTTCCCGCTTTAGCCGTTCGTCACGCGCTATGCGGATGGTAATCTTCTCTTGTGCTTCCTCTAGGGTTGTCCCGTTCACTTCCGCCCACACATAGGGCGCGGCGGGATGATGGGGAGTCTCCCCATTCTCGTCCCACATCTGCCAACTGCTTATGAACCAAAATGAGCCACCAGACGCAACAATTGCGCGGATTAGGTTGCCCGTCGCGGCCTTGGTATCTAGTGCCGCATTGATCACCCAAAGGTGAGAAATACCATCTTCCTTGAGGTGTTTGAGTTTAAGGAAATAGCGGTCAGAGAGTGAATTCACCGCCTCAACCACTTCCCAATCAGCACCGCTTTTGTAGGCATCATAGCGCCACCTTCCGTTGCGCCATTCTAGTTCGTAGCCTACTTTCTCAAAGGCATCTTTGACGGCGTAGTGCCAATCACTTTCGCCAGCGCCAGCCTCGCAACTTGTCGTGCGGCGCATGTGATACCAGTGCCAACGTTTTTCCGCTGGCCTTCTCGCGTTCATTTCGCCTTCGCAGTCTGGGCAGCGCGCGCGGCGGAAGTCTGCTTTCCGCGCCACTTCGTCTTCGGGCAGATAAAGGGCATCAACGCTTTCAACGCTACGTCTCATATGATCATATTTCATGTGTCTCCCCCGTAGCTGCAAACTGAATGCTCCGCTTCCGGACGGGATTGTATGGTCTCGTCCTTCGTGAAGAGGGGAGGCGGGGGAAGAGGTTGGCGAACCGCTCTGCTTCCTGATGAGCGCGGGCCTTCTCCGCTGGCGATGAACAAGCAAAGATCACCCAACGATATTGGTAATGGCCTGTGCTGGACACGTTACAGAACCGCTCTGCATGGCGATCAATAAAGGGATCGTCGCCAATGTCAAAAATGTATTCAGCGTCTCGATAGAAATCAAATTGTCTTAAAAGGGTCATTTCTGTTCCTCTACATGAAGGATGGCCTATCCATCCATATCTTTATTTAGTTTTATATTGCGCATAGCTGACAGTGATTGATACTAGTTGACTAAATAAAATCATGGAGGGTCCATCCTCCACGAAAGGAACATCAAAAATGGCAATTTTACTTACAGACAAGGAAGTGGCGACACTGATGGGTATTAGCTCGCGCCACGTTCACAGGTTGAGACAGACTGATCCGAACTTTCCCAAGGCAATCAGCCTCGGTGCGCGCTGCGTCCGCTGGAAGCTGGCGGAGGTAACGGCCTATGTTGAGGCGCTGTGATGCTCACCATACTGACATCCAAACAAGCGCCTTGGGATGAATTCAGACCGCTGATGACTAAACTCATTGGAATGTTCGAAGGCGAGCTTGAGAAAGTGCCTTACGGTCGCGCGACACTTTACGACGTCAAGGTGGCCTATCCACAAAACCTTGAGGAACTTGCTAGTGCGATTTCGCAAATCCACGGCGATGAATACGCCTGTGTGATCCGGGGTGAATTAATTGATCCCGATAACACCCTCAATATCAAGCGTAAGAGCAACGACGAAAACCCGACCTTCCGGGATTTTGCATGTCCTTGGATCATGCTCGATATTGATGAACTATCGGGCGTTGGTCTCCTGACCGATGATGATCGATTCGCAAAAATCGAAAGCATCCTTCCTCCGGATTTTCAGGACGTCTCTTACTTCTACCAATGGTCAAGTAGCGCGGGTGTTGAAGGTTGGGATGTCCTGAAAATCCATCTTTGGTTTTGGCTTGATACCCCGGCAACAACTGACTTTCTTCGCACGAAGGCGGCGGGGGAAGGCTGGACGGTTGACCATCAGGTTTTTAAGGTTGTCCAGCCGCACTTCACGGCAAAGCCTATCTTCGTGGATATGGATGACCCCCTTGGGGATGGGCGTTGCGGCTTCCGCTATCATACGAAGATGGCCGCTAGCCTTAGCGACTATCAAGAGCCGGTTCGGGAACCTCGTGAGTTCATTCGCAATCCCGGTGTTAGCGGACGGCAAGCAAGGCTTGAACAGAAGCTAGACGAAATCACCGGCTCTAATCTCAATTATACCGTCATCAGTGCGGCGATGTCCTACGCGAAAATGTGGGGAGATGAAGCGGATTACAATGAAATCTACCAACTTTTGGAAGAAAGAATCCAATCCTGCTTCCGGTCATCATCCCGCATCAGAGAGGAAATGAGCAAACTGAGATATTCAATCAATTCTGCACTTAGAAAGAGATAATAAGAAAATGAAATTCGAAAATCTACCATCAACAATCAAGGAGCTTGCTAGCGCGATCAAGGATCAATCAAACACTCCTTACGAACAGACTGTGACAATCGCTCTCGGCCTAATGTCCTTCGCTGTTCAAGGCCGATATGCAATCGACACTCAGCACTTCGGTAATCCCATTCGTCCGCTGTGCCTCTACACCATGGCGCTGGTTCCGTCCGGTGGCATGAAGTCTGAAATCTTCTCCATGCTCTCCCGCGCATCGTCGGCCTACGAAGATGAGATGGTGAAAAAAGCCGTGGAAGAAGAGCAAATCTATCAGGACAAGCTTGAAATCTGGACGAAGGAAAAGGCCAGTGCGATGAAGGAGAAGGATGCGATCACCCGCGATAAGATGTTGGTCAAGCTGAACGCATCCAAACCTGAAAGGCCGAAGATTGGACGGCGCATTTTTGAGACGGTGAGTAGCGCGGGTCTCTTCAATGTTCTGGAAAATACACATTACAGCGCCGCTATTGTCACCCCGGAAGCCGGTAGCTTCCTTGGTTCCCATGGCTTCACCAGCGACGATGTTGTGATGAGCTTCCTTGCGAACCTCAACAAAATGTGGAGCGGTGAAAAAGTTGAGCGGAATACCGGTGCCGGATCAACGCACCTACACAATCGGCTGCTGTCAATGAGCTTGATTTCTCAGAAGCAAACGCTGGTCTCGCTCGCCAATAACCCTCTGTTTGAGCAGACTGGATTTAGCGCGCGCTTCCTTGTGACAGAAGTTGAACAATACCGGAAACCGCGTGAAAGCATCAGGGGCGGGGATAGGCTGGCCAAAACGGCGCGCCAGAACCGTTGCGTGGATGAATTTAACAGGAAGATGGATCAGCATCTTCGCGCGGGCCTCATCTACGAGACCGATGGCGGTAATGATCGCCTGTCGCTTATCCCGGTCAGATTGGAAGAAGACGCCTTTGCCGATTATGATGATTGGCAGATTGGGGAAGCCGGTGATCTACGCGACGGTTATGACCATCCTTATTTTGAAAAGCTCTTGGAACATGCTCTTCGAATTGCGGCTGTGCTGGCCACCTTCGATGGTCATGTGACTGTGCCGATGGCCTATTGGCAGGCTGGTAAGGAATTGGCGCTCTACTATGGAGACCAGTGGTTGGGGTTCGATGGCGGTTCTACCATCGTTGCCAATAAGATCGTGATCGCGGCCAACGATGTTATCGCCTATGTGAAAAGGAATGGTCTCAAAGAGTTCACGATGACAACGGTTAAGACTTTACAGTCTTTGCGGGCGCTGGATGGGACCGAGAAACAGAAAGTGAAGGATGAATTGGCGAGCCGTGACGATATTTGCGCGGTTGTGGTCAAGTCTCCGAACGGAAAGGAGACGACAAAATTTACATTTTCGTGAAATCCAAGGTGTCAACAAGGTGTCAAAATTGACACCTTGGAAAATCCAAGGTGTCAAGGTGTCAACGGCCTGACACCTTGTTTTTGGCAGTTTTTTGCGGGTTTGCGGCCCCAAGGTGTCAAGGTGTCAAGGTGTCAGGGATCGTCCTTTATTCATGTGTGAATTTAAGTTATTTTCTTTTCTATATATGTATTTTTCCAAAGTAGGCCGACACCCTGACACCTTGACACCTTGGATTATCTCCCGCGCCGTTTTGCTAAATAGTGTTGGTAGATTATCTTTTGTCTCTGACCCGGATCGGTTATTCTGATCCGGGTCTTTTTATATCGACAACCTAAACACAACTTTGGTATAAATAATCACAGAGCATAGCTCTCCTTTCTTAGTATACGATCAAGACCCTCACGCTTTCGGCATAGAGCGTGGGGGTTTTGTATTCTTAGTATCAGGATCGATACTAAGATTATTGACCGCAACATCCCCGGCGAATCTCAGGCATGATTCTTAGAATCACGATCTCCGCGCGACGATCCACCGAAGCATGTTCTGCGCGCTTGCCGATTTTCAAAAGTCAGGAATTTAGCCAGCTTTAGTAAAAGTCGTGGCTCATCTGTCCGGCCAAAAATAATTATGTTGACGGATTATAGTTCTGTGAGAGGATTGGTGGCGAACTACAGATGGTAGACGCACTCAAATGAAAAGGAACATGAGATTTATGGACAGTTCGAATGCAATTATTCCAGCGCAGAAAGTCAGGTGGTTGATCCTTGCGGAACATGCTCGCCAATCTCTCGGTGATCTTTGCCCATTTGACGGCACGGCGATTGATCAGGAGTTTGCTCGCCTATCGGAAGGCAATCATCTGGATGACGCGCGCAACACCATCTACTATTCTTCTGTAGAGACCGGCCTTCACGTCGATGTAGAAGAATATCGCGAGGGCTATCAGTCAACCGCGATGGCCGCGCAATGTCCGGACGGGACGTGGGTAGCGTGGACGATGCACTATTCAACGGGCGATCACTGTGAGTCCTTCGATCAAGATGATGATTGGATCGAAGGCGCGTATGATGTTCGGGTGATCCGTGAAAAGACGGTGGTGCAAAGAGATTTCGCGAAAGGTCCGAAGCTGGACGGTATGGCGCTTGTCCGCGAGCGTCGGAGGCAGCGGCGCGCACCGGGGGCAGCGGCATGAAAGACGCCACAAAAGAATTGATCGTCTCTGATTTGAAGGCTGCATATGGTGTGATGGGCGTAGTTCAGAACATGCAAAGCGATGAAACGCATAAGGAAGCTATTCATTGCATCAGGCGTGATCTTCTACGCCTTGCTTGGTTGATCAACCATGATCTTCCGCTTGATCTATTGGTGCAGCGCGAGGGTGGAGCAGTCATCATAGGTGATGAGGCAGAAGAGGCGCTGTTTCTTGTCGCTCACCCGTTGGAAAAGATTTAGGCGAACAAGCCTCTAGGAGCCTCACGAAGCGCTTCTGGCGACCTTGGGGAGTGTCGGACTCCCCAACGGCCTCTTGGCGCTCCAGCGGCCTTCAAATCGCTCTACGCGCACAATGCAAGGCGGATCATCCGGGAGACCCTTGGGCACAACTCTTCGCCTAAATATTTCCATGAAAGTTACAGTTGGTTTCTTCAATCCAGAATTAGGCTTTGAGCCTGTGGCTCATATCCCTTGCGAGCGCGCGGGCGAATGGTTGGAGATGAGTTTCTTCAAGCTTTTGTCAGCCGGTCAGGTTCGCATCAATGGGCAAACCGTCCATGCAAATCAGGTCATGCCGATGGCCTGTTATGATTTCCAGCTAGAGCTTCTGATGACACAGTGGTTCGGTGATCGTCGCGAATAGTCATCGTGTATAGTCGGCGGGACTAAATACCCGCATGATCATACCGCCAAAAATTTCGCCCGATGGCACCGAATGGTATTTGAACGCAGCCGGTGAAGCGCCGATTGAATATGCAGTTGAAGATTGCGTATTCGACAATCTCGGCAATGTGACCTCTTCCACTCCTGCTGACCTATCGGACTACACCCTTGTCTTCGAAGTCGAGGGTTGCTTTGCCGTCACGATGGAAGCCAGCGGCACTGAGAAGGTCATTCCCGTGACTGTGGAGCAGATTGCGCTGATTCCTAAGACGCGCGGCGCTGCCTTCCATATCGTTGATATGACTGATCCCGCCAATCCCATAGCGTGGCAGGATGGGCGAGTTTACCGCTGGGGGTTCGAATGAGGATTGTTCTTCAACGCTCCCTCTCGACCGTCTCGCCGGTAAGCGGAGGCGCGCGGGTAACTGTTCAGCGCAGCAATGTGCCGGGGCCGATTGGGCCGCAAGGTCCGCGTGGCTTGCCGGGTGCAGGCTTGGCCGAAGCCACTGGATTGATCGGGGATGGCTCGACAACCAGCTTCACGATCAATCACAACTTCAACACCAGTGATGTTGCGGTTGAAGTGTTCGAAGTCGCCACCGGCTTGACGATCT
Organism: Sphingobium sp. PNB; assembly: GCF_019873065.1. Lineage (NCBI taxonomy): Bacteria > Pseudomonadati > Pseudomonadota > Alphaproteobacteria > Sphingomonadales > Sphingobiaceae > Sphingobium > Sphingobium sp. PNB. Next base: position 4,173 of record NZ_JAINEZ010000102.1, on the reverse strand, counting down.
TCCCAACGGTCAGGCGCACTGATGAAGATAATGTGGTTATTTCATTCAAGGCTGAATGGACACCTACTCTCAATCAGTATCGTTACATAATCAGAGCGAGCATTGAAACCTAAGAAGAGGGCCGATGACTAAATACCTCGAATTCAACTTTGAGGTAATTATCTTATGGCTCTTCAATACTCTGTTGCGGTTCGCAACGCACGACTGGACGCAATCGAGTCCACCACTGGCACTTCTGCTATTCTTAAAATCCGCTCTGGCGCGGCTCCCGCGACTTGCGCAACCGCCGATTCCGGAACGGTCCTCGCGACTGTCAACCTTCCTTCTGACTGGATGAGCGCCGCATCGGCTGGCGTGAAGTCGATGCTTGGAACATGGTCAGATTCGTCCGCTGATGCCACCGGCACCGCCGCTCACTTCCGCATCTATGACTCGGCTGGCACGACTTGCCATATGCAGGGAACCGTTACCGTCACAGGCGGCGGCGGCGACATGCAAGTAGACAGCGTGAGCTTCACCGCTGGCCAGCAGTTCGATGTCACGAGCTTTAGCATCACCGCAGGCCAAGCCTGATTTGACTTTCTATCCGGTGCTTTCGGGCACCGGATACTTTTGGAGAAAATGATTTCAGCGGGAGGCTGATCTAAATGACCATCGGCACTACCGTTACTTCGTTTCTCAATACCAGCAATAAGACAGGCACCAATCAGTGGTCGCCTACGACATCTGCAAATATTCCCGGTGGTAACTATGCCTTCGTCGTGGTTGCCTTTGATAATATTTCTGGACCCGGCTCCGATAGCCAGACAAGCGATGTTACGAGCGTTTCCATAGGCGCTGTTTCGCTAACCAAGATTGGTGAATATACAAGGGCTGGCTCGGCTAACTCTACTGCCACCGTCAGCATGTGGGGCGGTAAGGTCACAAGTCAGATTAACAGCGGTAGCTCTGTTACTATCAATTTCTCCGCCACACCGGCTGCTAAGGGCGCTGTTGGTGGATATTTCGGTTTCGACACTTCCAAACCCGTAGGGCTGTTGGGTCCGTCTTTCTATAGCGGCTCATCGGGCGCGAGCTTCACCACGATTGGCACCACGCCTAGCGGAACCGGCATGTATATTGGCGGTGCCGCGACGGAATCGAATACTAACTGTATCGTCTCGGGTTCTCAGGGCACAGTATTGAGCAGCACGGCGGCTTTCACCACTGGTGGTGGCGCAGCGGCCAATATGGGCGCTGGTGCGCTCTGGATATATCATAGCAGCGGCGCAGAAGATGGCTTGGTTGCATCATCGTTTGCATCGGGTGATACAGTTGGCATCAAGGCTTTCATCTATGAACAAGGGCCGCTCACCGGCACTCTTTCGACTACGGAAGCCACCGATACCGCTTCATCCAACGCGAAGTTGAGAATTAAAGCTCAGACGAATAGCGGCGGATCGATCACGAACCAAATCGCTGACACGCTTGACGATGGTTATTCATCCGCCCCAACATGGTATTCGGGCTTCCCGGCTGTCAGTTTCGGTAATGTTGCGGGCGACCGTTACGGCGGTGTTCGTTTCCCGTCACTAGCTATTCCGCAGGGCGCGACAATCACCAGTGCGACTTTGCGAATGGTGGGCTACTCGGCGGCGTCCGGGACATATTTTGGTGAAATATACGGCGATGCTAAGGACAATGCGCCGCAATTCGGCACTGGTGATTTGCCAAGCGGGATCACGAAAACCACCACTCATGTTGCGGTTCAGGCTTCTGTCTCCAATACAAATGCTGATCATGATGTGACGGCGATTGTTCAGGAAATCGTCAACCGCGCTGGTTGGGTCAGCGGCAATGCTATGCGCTTTGCGGGCGACCCGACTGGAAACAATGGAAGCTCCGCTTTTTACGATTACTCTTCATCGTCTTCAAACGCGGCAACCCTGTTGGTCACTTACATGAGTGGCTCGGGTCTGACCGAAGCCAACGATATCCTTTACGCCAACAACTTTCCGAAGCGGACGGCAACGCTTTCGCAGACGGAAGCAGCAGACGCGATTTCCGCCTCCGCCAAAGTTCGTCTCAAAGGTTCGGTTGCGATTACCGAAGCCCAAGATAGCAGCACGGTTACGGGTAAGCTTTTCCTGAAAGGCTCGCTTTCCCAAACCGAAGCCGCCGATACCCTAGCGTCTATCTCTGATGTCAGGATCAAGGCCACTGTAGCGCAGACGGAAGCCGCTGATACTCTGTCGGCCCCTGCCAAACTTCGTCTGAAAGGCACCCTAGCGCAGACCGAAGCCACCGATGCGATCACGGCAACCAGCACGATCAAAGACTCGCCGCGCCAAGGTTCGCTTGCCCAGACCGAAGCCGCCGATTCCGGCTCGGCAGCGGGTAAGCTATACTTGAAGGCCAGCTTGGCACAGACCGAAGCCGTAGATAGCTCGGCCTCTACTGCGAAGCTGAGAATCAAGGCCAGTGTCGCGATTACAGAATTGGCCGATACCCTTTCGGCACCGGCAAAAGTCTTCATCAAGGCCACGGCTTCGATTGCCGAAAGCGCTGATACTCTGTCGTCACCCGCCAAGCTCTACTTGAAGGGCACCCTAGCGCAGACTGAAACCGCCGACGCGACCACCAGCGCGGCAAAGCTTCGTATCCGCGCTACCCTGTCTCAGACGGAAGCCAGCGATAGCGCCACCGGCTCGGCCAAGCTCTACTTGAAGGGTTCGGGTTCGATCACCGAAGCGACCGATAGTATCGTTTCGTCGGCCAAGCTCTACATCAAGGGTCAGGAAGCCGTTACGGAATACCCCGATACCCTCAGTGCTACCTCGACAATCCGCACAACAACAATTGTCGCCACACTGGCGCAGACGGAAGCCGCCGATATTCTTTCGGCAACGGCGATATCACGCAATCGCGCCAGCCTTGCCCAGACGGAAGCCAGCGATACCCCGGCAATCACTGGCACGGTGAAGCTCAAAGGCTCGGCATCGATCACCGAAGGACAGGATAGCTTTACCAGTGCCGGTAAATTGCCTCTCAGGGCCGCTCTGACGCTCATAGAAGGCGATGACGCTGTTGCGACTACCGCGAAGCTCTATGTGCGCTCCACGGCTTCTATGGGCGAAAATCCCGATACCCTCACCGGTAACGGCAAGGTCAGGGTGAAGGCGATCTTCGCCCAAGCGGAAAGCGCCGATATCATGACGGCTTCCGGTAAGGTGGATATCAAGGGATCGACTGGCACCACCGAAGACCCCGATATTATCAGCGCAGCCGGTAAGGTGAGGATCAAGGCCAGTGCGGCAATCCCCGAAGCCGATGATGGTTTCGCCTCAACCGCAAAGGTCAAGGTCCGCGCTGGTATCACCAGCACCGAAAGCGATGATACCGCATCGGCTACCGCTCGCCTAAAGCTTCGTGCGGCGGTCAACCAAAGCGAAGGTGACGATATCCTAGCCGCAATGGCGCGCGTGAAACTCATCGGTCAGGCTGGTGGTCTTGAAGGTGATGATACCGTGACTGTCACGGCCAAAGTCAGGTTGAAAGCGACCATGGCGAGCTATGAGTCGGATGACTATTGTGCCGCACTATCTGATTTAATCTATCCGCCCAACTATCGTGGTGAATCGGGCTTTGTGCTTTACCGTGGCGATCTACCACCGTGGGAAGTCTATCGCTAATAATGCGGCACAAAGATCAGTATGATATTGTAAATATCAACATGAAGAATATCGTCATTGATCTATTGATTGGCAACGCGCTGCTACTAATCGGCGCTACTGCTGTAAGCTACGCACCGGACTTTCGGCTCCCTCTTGAAGTGGCAACCTATACTGCTGGTGCAACCTTCCTGACCGGCGCTCTCGCACAGTTTGTATCTGTCACGTTCGGTATCTGGAAACTGATTGGTGGTGCGAAATGAAGAAGCATCGCCCAACAAGAGAGATGGTTGCGCAGATCATCATTGAAGAGATGATGAAGTGGCGGGCCACTTCGGATGAACAACAGCGCCGCACTGAACTGTTCGATATGTGTGAAAGGCTGATCAACTATTTTGCATTATATGAAGTGATCCCTGATCCGGCAACTGATCCCGTGTGCGCGGCGACTGACAGGATGCGAGCGTAGCGACAATCAAGATGAGAATCGGTTGTTGGGGTGTCGGTGAAGGGCGGAGGGCGT
>NZ_JAINEZ010000101.1:0-16731 GCF_019873065.1 Sphingobium sp. PNB | reverse complement strand
AGAAGCCGCAAGAACCCGGAGCCGCCGCCCACATGTCCCTTCATCAATCAACAATGTCAAAGAGCCGACAACCATACCGGACAGCCATCCTACCCCGTTCCTTGCGTTCCGGGAGACCAGCGTCCGTACCTGTTGGCGACCGTCCAGTTCAGCGCCTCAGTGGCGTCGTCCCGTCCGGTGAACGGGCATCTAGGTGGGCCAGGAGATTCAGGCAACCCCAAAAATGACAGTTTTTGGAAATTCCCGGAAAAAAGTGGCATGGTCACGGCCAACCTGTTGATTTTGCTGTATTTGATCATGCCGCAGATGCGAATGTCGCTTGTAGATGCCGGATGGATGCGGGCGACGGCGAAGCTGGTCTCCGCCCTTCGCTGGAGTGCGAAGAGCCTCTTGCAAGCGGGGCGTCACCGCGTGTAACGAGAAGGCGCGGGGGACATATCGTCTCACGCAATGATCGCGCCGGTGCCCCGAACGGGGCTTAAAGGGGAATGCGGTGCGGGAGGGCAACCTCCCCAAGCCGCGGCTGTCCCTGCAACTGTAAGCGGTGAGCGCGATGCATATGCGCGGCGGAGCGAGGCTTCCGCCGCCAGCCACTGGGCCGGACGCTAAATCCTGCGAGGCCTGGGAAGGCCTTGCATCGATGCGACGACCCGCGAGCCAGGAGACCTGCCGGCGTCTGGTCGCTCTTGCCCTGGCCCAGGGGATGGCCGCGGCACGGTGTCTTTCCGTCTGAGCGACGAACGAGCGGTGGAGGCCGCATCGGTTCGCGGGAACGGTCGCCTTGGCGTCCGGCCGTCCCTGTGCGCCGGCCGTCGCCTGGCGGTCAGGCTCCACCGGATGTCGCGAGACGCCGGAAGGAATGCGAATGCAATGGAAGATAATGGCCGCCGGCATGATCGCGGCCCATGCGGTCCCCGCTCTGGCGGAGACGGAGGCGCCGGAGGCGGAGATCATCGTCTTCGGCCGGGGCGAGGCGAAGATCGGCGTCGCCCAGGCGGCGAGCGAGGGGAGCGTCGCCGGGTCCGACCTGCTGGTCCGCCCGCTGCTGCGCGTGGCGGAACTGCTGGAGGCGGTGCCGGGCATGGTCGCGGCGCAACATTCGGGGAGCGGCAAGGCGAACCAATATTTCCTGCGCGGCTTCAACCTGGATCATGGGTCGGACTTCACCACCTATATTGACGGGGTGCAGATGAATTTCCGCTCGCACGGGCATGGGCAGGGTTATCTGGACCTGAACGGCCTGATCCCGGAGATCATCGCGCGGGAGGATTTCCGGAAGGGCCCCTATCGCGCCGATGGCGGCGACTTCGCGCTGGCGGGCGCGGCCTATATGAAGACGATCGACGGGTTCGACCGGCCGTGGATGTCGGTGGAGGGCGGCTCCTACGGTTCGCGGCGGATCGCGGCGGGAGGCACGATCAAGGGCTTCGGGCCGGGCGAACTGACGCTGGTGGCGCAGGCCAAGGCCTATGACGGGCCATGGGAGGAGCCGGAGCATCTGCGCCATTATGCCGGTTTCGCCAAATATCGGGCGGGGGCGGTGGAGGCCACGCTGCATGCCTATCGCGCGACATGGCGGCCGACCGAGCAGATTCCGGAGCGGATCGTCGGATCGCCGGTCTGCGCGGATATGTTCTGCTCACCCGATCCCTCGGCGCGGGGGGCGACGACGCGCTTCGTCGGCAATGTCGCGGTGACGCAGGCGGATTGGCGCGCCAATGGCTATGCGCAATATTATGACTGGTCGATGTATTCCAACCCGACCTATGCCGATCCGGACGGCGGCAGCGCGCAGATCCGCCAATATGACCGCCGCTGGATTATCGGCGCGACGGCGGAGAAGCGCTGGTCGCTGGGGTCCACGCTGGACTTCGGCGTCGGGACGGAGGATCGCTACGACCATATCGGCAATGTCGGCGTGTCGCGCACCGCCGACCGCGCCTTCCTCTCCTCGCTCGGCCGCTATCATGTCGAGGAACTGTCGCTGGCGCTTTACGGCGACGTGACGTGGCGGCCGCTGCCCGGCCTCCGCGTGACGGGCGGGCTGCGGGGCGATCATTATCGCTATGCGGTGCGGGCAAGGGATGCCGCCGCCGCCGCTCTGGGCGAAGGCAAGGGGTCGGACAGCCTGTTGTCGCCCAAGGCGTCGCTCGCCTATCGGGTCGCGCCCGCGCTGGAACTCTACGCCAATTGGGGCCGTGGCTTCCACAGCAACGATGTGCGGGGGGCGGTGAATGTCGACACGGCTGTCCCGGTGCTGGTGCGCGGTACCGGCAAGGAGCTGGGCGGGCGGGTCCAGATCGGTTCGGCCAGCCTGACGGCGACCTATTGGTGGCTGAATGTGGGCAGCGAATTGCGCTTCGTCGGGGATAGCAACGCGGTCGAGCCGACCGGCGCCAGCAAGCGGCATGGCTATGAGATCGTCGCCTTCTGGCGGCCGCTGCCCTGGCTGGCGCTGGACGGCAATTATACCGCCAGCCATTCGCGCTACGACAATGGGGACCGGATTCCCAATGCCTTCGAAAATGCCGCTTCCGGGGGTGTGGCTGTCGTGCTGGGGCGCTGGGAGACAAGCCTGCGGGTGCGGCATCTGGGGCCTTATCCGCTGATCGAGGACAATAGCGTGCGGGACAAGGGGAGCACGGTGGTGAACGCCCGCGGCGCGTGGAAGGGCAAGCGGATCGAACTTTATGGGGAGCTGCTGAATATCTTCGACAGCCGGGACAAGGACATCGCTTATTTTTACGAGTCCTATATTCCCGCTTTCGACATGACGGGTCCGCAGGAAGGGCGGTTGAGCCGGGTCGTGGAGCCCCGGACCGTGCGCCTGGGGATGAAGGTCAAGTTTTAGGGCGCGCCGCGTTGAAGCGGACGCTGGTCGCGCGCTCCAAATTTCTGTCGCCGCATCGTTTCAAACGGACATCCTCCCCGCGCGAAGCGTGGGGAGGAGGAACAGGCGAAGGCCGGCGGAGGGCTCAACCGCGCCGCTTCGCCTCCGTCCAGCGGCCATTCAACAACAGGAAGGCGATGGTCAGACGCCGTAAAGCAGCGTCGCCTCCGCGCTGCGTTCCCGCTCGCCGGCGATGCGCTGGCCATCCATTCCCTGATCTTCGAAAGGCTGACCGAGCCGGGACAGCAGGAACCGTCCGAACGTCCAATCGCCCAGCGCGGAATCGGCGTTGATGTGCCCCGCCTCTCCCGCGTCGGCAAAACGGCTGCCCCAGAATTGCGCGAGCAGCCTCGCCCGGCTGAAGGAGATATAGGGATCGTTGCGGCTGGCTACGAGGATCGAGGGGAAAGGCAGCAGCGCCTTGGGCGTCGGCGCGAAGCCGCGCAGGCGGGGGTCGACGGCGCCCGATTCGAGTTCAGGCGGCGCCACCAGCAGGGCTCCGACGATCTTTTCGCTCCATTCGCGGCATTCGAACGCGGCCCACCAGGTCACGGCGTGGCAGCCCAGGCTATGGGCGGCCAGAATGACCGGGCCATCGATACGATCAATCGCATGGTTGAGATTGCCGATCCAGCTATTGCGCTGCGGGGCGTCCCAACTGCCCAGTTCGGCGCGGTGGCAATTGGGCAGTTCGGCTTCCCAGATCGTCTGCCAATGCCCCGGCCCGCTGTTCATCAGGCCAGGCACGGTCAGGATCGTCGCGGAAGCGGTCAGTTCAGGGGCATATGGGCGCATGGGAAACCTCCTGCCCATGACATATTCTCTATCATTATGATTGACAATAGTGGCTGGATGTTTTGCGGACTGCTGTTGCCGCTGCGCGACGAACCGAAAGGCGCGCTCCCTCTGCCTGATCGAGGTCAGGCGGGCCAGTCGGTTCGGGAAAGTTGAAAGCCGGCACGCCTGCTCCTATCAGCGATGGATGCGGCGGCGATCTTCATGACAGACGGCATCAGGGACATTCTCGACCGTTTGCGCGCACCCGCCGGCAATGTCGTGGCGCGGGCCAGGCGCATGGTGGAGACCCATGTGCCGGAAGAACGGCGCGGACCCGGATGGGACCGGCACTGGCGGGAGCTGGAGGCTTATCTGGAACTGCCGGGACAATGGCCTTGCGCCGAGGGAAAAGAGAATGACGGCTGACAAACTCGTGGAACTGATCGTCGCCCGTCTGGTGCGCGATCATGGACGCAGCAAGCATCATTGGCGCAGGCTGGTGGGGCCGATCCGGCTCTATAGCCGCGCGACGCATCCGCATTGCAACTGGGCCGCCGCGCCGACCGGAAGCTTTCAGGAAATCGCCGCGATCGAGGCGCTACTGGACGACTGGCGCACGCGTTACCCGCTGCTCTCCGGTTGACGAAGCATTTGGCTGGAACGCCCTGCGTCAGGCCGGAGGCAGGGCACGCGCATCCGAATTTCCGTTATCGCATCCTTTCAGGCGGAAAATCGGCCCCGCCCTTCGACAGGCTCAGCACGGGCTGTTCCGCACCATGCCCAGAGCAGATTCCGATCCGATTGCATCGGCCCGACTGCTCTAGGTTTTTGTTTTGTCGCGTTTTCCGAGCCAGCAGATGACTCCATCTGCCTGGAAAATCCTCTAGCTTCCCGCTTCCGTATTGACGGGCGGCGCCAATGGATTGGGATCGCTGTCCTCGGCTTTCTCCACGCGCTCCGCCGCTTCATCGTCGGCCTGGCCCGCATCGCCGCCGGGCGAGCCCTTTTCCGGCGGCGGCACGTCATTGCGGCCCTCCGCCGGGTCCTGGGTCGATTCGCCGCGCTGTCCGTCATTCTGCATGTCGATCTCCTGCTTCGAGGGTCTCAACGTGCCATGTCCGGACGGTATCCTCACCACAGGGCGACAACCGAATAGGGCTTAACCTGCTTTATCGCTCCTTCCCCTCAGTGCGGGGCCGCGTCGCCACAGGCGTCCATCGGCACGCTGACATAGTCCAGCTTCACGTCCGAAATGCTGATGTCGGCAGCGCCGCTGGATCGCAGCACGAGCGGCGCTGTGACCGCCTGCATGTCCGCGCCGCGCTTGGCGAAGCATTGCAGCGGAACGACGAGCCGAGACCATTCCCCGGGCTTTGCGGAGGACAATGCGCCGCCGATCGGCAGTTCGACCGTGCTTTGCCCGCTTTGCAGGCCGACGGTCATCTTCCCCGCCGGCTTTGCGTCCACCCGATATTCGACGACCAGGCTGATCTCTCCGTTGCTCTCGCGCGAGAGGTCGAAGGCGCGGGGGGCGACGAAGGCGACCTGCCCTGCCCCCTTCCAGACGAAGCGACGGCTGTCCTCCTGCGCGCGGCGGTCGACGCCGCTCTGGGTGACGCCCTCCGCCTCTATGGCCCAGCCGGGCGGCGTCTGGCCGCGTCCGTAGAAGGTGCCGGGCGTCGCCGCCGCCATGCCGGCGGGGCGGCTCTCGTCCAGCGTCCCCACTTTGCCGGGCCGGGCGTAGCTCAGGCCATAGCCGAAGGGGAAAAGCGGATCGTAGCCCGGATCGCGGCGGTTCAGCACATATTGGTCGGGGCGTTTCGGCCAGGAAAAGCTCAGCTTCCCGCGGAAATCATGGCGCGGCTTCCCGTCCGCGCCGGCGAACAGCATATCGGCCACGCCGCCGCCCTCGCTCCCCGGCAGGAAGGCCGCGACGAAGGCGTCGGATGCGTTGAGTTCCGCATTCACCCAAAGCGGCCGACCGGAAAGGAAAACCGCCACCACCGGCACGCCCGCCGCCTTGAAGCGGCGCAGCATCTCCAGATCGCGCTTGTCGCCGGGGCTGTATTCCAGATTGGGAACGTCGCCCTTGAACTCCGCATAGGGCTTTTCCCCGAAGACGACGATGGCGGCGTCCGGCTTTTGCGTGAAGCGGCCGTCGGGGGCGTAGCGCGCCGTGCCGCCGCCGGCCTTCACCGTCTCTTCTATCCCCTTCCAGACCGACTGGGCGTTGGGAAAGGCCGAATTGGGCACGTCGATCCCCTGCCAGGTGATGGACCAGCCGCCCGCCTGCTGGCTGATGCTGTCGGCCGCCTCGCCCGCGACGAGGATGTCGGCATTGGCCTTGAGCGGCAGGACGCCTTCATTCTTCAGCAGCACCAGCGATTCCCGCACGGCGCGCCGGGCGACGGCGCGATGGGCGGCGGAGCCGATGGCGTCGAACTTGCCGGCAAAGGCGCGGGTGGAGGGGCGCCCCCGCTCGAACGTCCCCGCGCGGATCTTCACCCGCAGGATGCGCCGCACGGCGTCGTCCAGCCGCGCCATCGGGATCGTCCCCGCCCTCACCTCCCGCAGCGTGTTGTCGTAAAGCTGTTTCCAGCCCGGCCCCGAATACATGAACATGTCGAGCCCGGCATTGATCGCCTGCGGGCAATCCTCATTGGAGCAGCCCGGCACCTGCCCATGGCTGTTCCAGTCCCCCACGACGAAGCCGTCGAAACCCATGCGATCCTTCAGCACGCCGGTCAGCAGCGACGTGTTGCCGCTCATCTTGGCGCCGTTCCAGCTTGAGAAGCTCGCCATGACCGATTGCGTGCCCGCCTCGATCGCCGCGGGATAGCCGCCCAGATGCACGTCGCGCAGCACCTCCTCCGACACGCGCGTATCGCCCTGGTCGCGTCCGCCGGTGCCGCCATCGCCCAGGAAATGCTTGGTGGTGGCGATCAGATGGTCGGGCGCGAGGAAATCCCTGGTGCCGGCCTTGCCCTGCACGCCCTCGATCATCGCGCCGGCATAGTCGGCGGCGATCTGCGGTTCCTCCGAATAGCTTTCATAGGTGCGGCCCCAGCGGTCGTCCTGCACCACCGCCAGCGTCGGCGCGAAGGTCCAGTCGAGTCCCGCCGCCGCCGTCTCCAGCGCCGTCACGCGCCCGATCTCCCGGATGAGATCGCGGTCGCGCGCCGCGCCCAGGCCGATATTGTGCGGGAAGAGCGTCGCGCCGACGATGTTGTTGTTGCCGTGGACGGAATCGGTGCCCCAGATGATCGGGATTTTCGGGCCCCTGTCGCTCCGGGACATGGAGGCTTCATAGAATTCGTCCGCCAGTTTCAACCATTTGGCGGGCGAAGCATATTCGTCGCCATAAGGGCCGCTATTGCCGCCGTTCAGGACCGATCCGACCTTGTATGTCCGCACGTCGGCGGGGGTGATGGAGCCGATGTCGACCTGGATGAGCTGGCCGACCTTGTCCTCGACCGACATGGCCTTCAGCAATGCGTCGACGCGCCTTTCCACGGCCGGGTCGCGCTTGGGCTGGGCATCGACCCTGGGCCAGAGTTCGGGATGCGCAACCGAGGCCGCGGGCTGCTGCGCCGCCGCGGATGCCGCGAGCAGGACCGTCAGGGCGGTCAGGGAAACGGGCGAAAGGCCGATGGTCATGTCGTCTCCTGGAATAAGGTCGCCTTCATGCTGGCGAAATAGCGGAATTTTTTCTGTCCGGGCATCAATGCGTTCCCGCGGAGGCAGGAGCACATTCTGCACTTGGGCCAACCGCCCCCATCAGGGCTTCAGGCTCTTGGCATCGAGCCTCGCCACGCCCTTCAGCGCGGCGTCGCCCGCATGATGCCCCACTGCCAGCGCATAGTTGCCGCCGTCGAGCCGCCAGCCCCTCCCTTCCTCGAAGCGCGCGATCAGGCGTGGGTCGACGGTCATAGTGACGCGCCGGGTCTCGCCAGGCGACAGGCTGAGCTTGTCGAAGCCGGCAAGCCGCCAGGCGGCGATGCCTGCGCTCCCCTTCGCCTGCACATAAAGTTGCGGAACGTCCGCGCCCGCACGGCTGCCCGCATTGGTCACGTCGAAGCTGACGGTCAGCGCCGCGCCGTCCTGCACCGCCAGATTGGCATAGGTGAAGCTGGTATAGGTCAGGCCATGGCCGAAGGGGAAAAGCGGTTTCACGCCCTTCATCGCATACCAGCGATAGCCGACCTCCGCACCTTCGGGATAATCGACCGCAAAGGGCGCCACGCCGCCGGTCATGCCGTAATTGGTCTTGTCCCCGGCGTCCCGGCGGGCCTCGGCCGCGTGCAGTTCGGCTAGGCCCGCCGGTTCCGGACGCGGCGCCTGACCGGCGCGCACCGGGAAGGTGATGGGCAGGCGGCCCGAAGGCGCGACGTCCCCGAAGAGGATATTGGCCATGGCTTCGCCGCCGCGCTGGCCGGGATACCAGGCCTGCACCAGCGCCGGCACCTTCGCGATCCAGGGCATTTCCACAGGGCCGCCCGTCTCCAGCACGACGATGGTCTTCCGGTTGGCAGTGGCGACCGCGTCGATCAGCGCATCCTGATTGTCCGGCAGGCGCATATTGTCAGGGTCCTGCGCCTCCGTCTGCCATTGCCAGCCGAAGACGATGGCGAGGTCCGCCCGACGCGCCGCTTCGGCCGCCGCCCTTGGGTCGCCGCCGTCGACATAGCTGACCTCCGCCTGCGGCACGAGTGCGCGGATCGCCTTCAGCGGCGAGGAAGCATGCCAGGTCATCCGCGCGAAGGAGGCGGCGGCCCCCTTTGTCAGCGGAATTTCGACCGGAGCCCCGCCGACGGAGCGGACCTGCGACGATCCGCCGCCCGACAGCACCCCGACATCGGCATGGCCGCCGATCAGGACGATCCGCCGCGCGCTTTTCGCCAGCGGCAGCAGATCGCCCTCATTCTTCAGCAGGACGATGCCCTCCTCCGCCGCGCGTTGGGCGATGTCGGCATGGGCGGCATAGTCGATCTGGCGCGGGCTTTCCGGGACAGGATCGTCCATCAGGCCGCTGGCGATCACGCCATGGAGGATGCGCTCCACCATATCGTCCAGCCGCGCCGCGGGAATCCGGCCGGCCTTCACAGCCTCCTCGAACGGCTTGCCGAAATGGATCGCATCGTCCAGTTCCTGCCCCGATTCCTGATCGAGCCCGCCCAGCGCCGCCTTCCCGGTGGAATGGACCGCGCCCCAGTCGGACATGACCCAGCCCCTATAACCCCAGTCCTTCTTCAGGACCTGGTTGAGCAGCCAGTCATTTTCGCAGGCATAATCGCCATTCACCTTGTTATAGGCGCACATGACGGAGGCGGGATCGCCGATCTCCGTCGCGATCTGGAAGGCCAGCAGGTCGCTTTCGCGCAGCGCCGCCCTGTCGATCCGGGCGTCCAGCACGGTGCGGCCGGTTTCCTGCGAATTCAACGCGAAATGCTTGATGGTTGAGACGATATGGGCACTCTGCACGCCCCTGATATGCTCGCCCGCCATCACCCCGGCCAGCAGCGGATCTTCGCCAAGATATTCGAAATTCCGCCCGTTCCAGGGATCGCGGGTCAGGTTGACGCCGCCCGCGAGCAGGATGTTGAATGTCTTGGCCCGCGCCTCCGCGCCGATCATCGCGCCGCCCGCATAGGCAAGCGCCGGGTTGAAGGTGGCCGCCGTGGCGAGGCTGGCCGGCAGGGCCGTCGCCGTATCGCCCTTGCGCTGCTCGATCTGGTTGGCGACGCCCAGACTCGCGTCGCTCTCCCGCAGGGTCGGGATGCCGAGGCGCGGGATGCCCGGGATGTGCCCTGCGGACGGGATCATGGCGATCGGTTGGGAAGGCCGGGCGAGCGGCGGGAAATAGCCGTGGATGATCGCCAGCTTCTCCTCGATGGTCATGGCGGCGACCAGCGCCCTGGCGCGTGCTTCCGGCGACAGGGCGCGGTTGCTGCCGGCACTGGCGGCGGGGACCGGCGGGGAAGGCTGCGCATGGGCCAGGCCGGCGACGCCAAGAAGCAGGGAAGCGATCAGCGGTTTGCGCGTCATCAGGATACTCTTGCAGAGGGTTGCCGCCCACGCAGATGGTCGAGCAGCGCACGATGGTCGGGAAGATGGGAGACGGCGGCGCCGGAGGCCCCGGCCACCCTGGCGAAGGCGGCCCGCGCCTCCTGCCCGCCGGGATAGCGGCCGATGCCGCCCGCCAGCCGGGTTTCGAAACCCATGCCGTAGAGGATATAATGATAGCTGGGCGGCAGGAAGGTTTCGAGATCGACCGTGAAATCGAAGCGCGAGGGCGGGCGGTGCCGCCATTGGGCGAGCAGGTCCAGCAGATCCGCCGGGATGGAGGCCGGATCGGCATTGTCGCGCCAATAGGCCGTGTCGGTGCGGCGGGTAATGCAATAATGCAGCTTCAGAAAGCGGACGATCCGTTCGAACCGCGCCGTCATCAGCCTGTTGAAGCGGCGCGCCGCGGCATTGCGGGCGGCGGTGTCGCTGGCGCTTCCGGCAGGCAGGAGGAAATCCCCCGCCATGCGCAGCGCCGCCTCGATCAGCATGATGCCGGTCGCTTCCAGCGGCTCGAAAAAACCCGCCGACAGGCCGATGGCGATGCAGTTGCCGATCCATTGCCGCTCGCGATAACCGGTCGCGAAGCGAAGCTGGCGCGGGGTCAGCGCCTCGCCGCCCGGCCCGACATAGCGGCGCAGCACGGCTTCCGCCTCATCGTCGGAGCAATGGCGGCTGGAATAGACATAGCCGATGCCCCGCCGTTCGGGGAGGCCGATGTCCCAGGTCCAGCCCGCCTCATGCGCGGTCGCCAGCGTATAGGGACGGATCGGCGCGTCCGGGCGGTCATGGGGCACCTGCATCGCCAGCGCGCGGTCGTTGAACAGCGTGTCGCCGCAGCCGACGAAGCCGCTGCCCAGCGTTTGCCCGATCAGCAGGGCGCGGAAACCGGAACAGTCGATGAAGATGTCCCCCTCGACCCGCCGCCCGTCGCTGAGGGTCAGGGCGGCGATGTCGCCATCCTCCCGCTGTTCGACATGCGCCACCATGCCCTCGATCCGCCGGACACCGGCGGCGAGCGAGATCGTCCGCAGATAGTCCGCGAAACGCGCCGCGTCGAAATGATAGGCATAGTTCATCGGACCGGAAAAATCCGGGTCCTGCACCCGCTTGGGCGCTCGCCCGGCGCGGATCACCCGTTCCTGCACGGTGACGCTGTCGGCCCAGGAAGCGCGCTGTCCCTCCATCGCCAGCCAATGGGGCAGCAGCGCTTCATCCTCGCCGCCGATGGGCATGTTGAACGGGTGGAAATAGCTGTCCGCGCCCGTGGCCCAGCCGTCGAACAGCACGCCCTGCTTGAAGGTCGCGTCGGCGGAGCGGAGGAATTCCCCCTCCCCAACGCCCAGTCCCGCCAGGGTCGAGCGGATGGTGGGAAAGGTCCCTTCCCCCACGCCGATGATGCCGATCTCGCTGGATTCCACCAGCGTCACGTCGCGCATCCCCAGCGTGCGGGAGAAGGTGGCGGCGGACAGCCATCCGGCCGTTCCGCCGCCGACGATGACGATCCGACCGGGGGAGGGAATGTCGGCCGTCATCTCAACTTCTCCTCGTCAGCCGGTCAGAAGTTCGCCCGGGCGCGCACGCCCCAGGTCCGCGGCGGCTGGAGGTTGGACAGGAATATCGGGTCGTAGCGTGGCGCGCCGAAGGAACCGGCGCCCGTGCGGATCTTCCCATTCTCGATATTCTGGACGAAGGCTTCGACCGAATATTTCTGGTCCGGCGACACGAAGCGGATCGACGCGTCGGAACGGAAATAGGCCTTCTGACGGTCCCAATCGGTGCCGTTGGTGCCGCGGTTCGGCATATTGTCGACCGGATCGTTGGGATTGACGAAGGGATTGGCGTCGCCGTTGAAGTAGCTCAGCCAGCTCTTGGTCTCATAATGGGTGGTGAAACGGGGCGTGATCTTCGCGCCGCTCGCCAGTTCGAAATCATGCTCATAGCTGAGCGTGGCGGAGAAGCGCGGCGCATGCGCCAGTTCATTGCCCTTGAGCTGCGCGATGGAGGACAGCTTGCCGCCATCGTAGAGGCGCCCGTCGACGCTCTCCAGTTCCTCCAGCTTGGTCTTCTGGAGCGTGCCGGAGAATTGCAGCCGGTCGCTGTCGGTCAGGTTCGCCACCATTTCGGCCTCCAGACCATAGGCCTTGGCGCCCTTCGCATTCTGGGTGATCATCTGGCTGCGCACGACATTGCCCGCATCGTCGCGGAAGGTGACGGCCTGGTTCACCTGATAGCCCTTGAAGTCGCTATAATAGGCCGCGAGGTTCAGCGTGACGCGCCGGTCGAGGAAGCGCGACTTCAGGCCGACTTCATAGTTGGTGAGCGTTTCCGGATCGGTCAGGCCGGCATTGTCCTGGATATTGCCCGACTTGAAGCCGGTGCTGATGCTGGCATAGCCCAGCACATCCTCCGCCAGGTCGGCGTCGACGCGGGCGAGATAGGTGAGCTTGTCCCACTTGCCCTTCACATCGTTGCTGGAAATGGAGAAACCGGGCAGCAGCGCGGCCAGTTCATCCGCCGTGGCGTTCGGATAGGCGCCGAATATGCCGCCCTGGCACGCGTCGGCGGGCAGGGTCGCGGGGCAGCCGGAGAAGGTCACGTTGCGCCCGCCGATATCCTCCTTCTTGTCGGAGGTGTAGCGCAGGCCGCCCGTGACGCGCAGCGCGTCGCTGACATGCCAGACCGCCTGGCCGAAGACGGCGCGGCTGTCGATCTGGCGATTCGCCTGGATGAAGCTGCCCGCCCAGCTGAAGGTGCCGTCGCGATAGCCGTTCCGCTGGTCGATGTCGAAGCGGATGCGGTTCTTCTCATGGCTGTAATAGGCGCCCAAAATCCAGTCGATCGCCTGTTCGCCGGTCGACTTGAGCTGGACCTCATGGCTCTGGAAATCGTAGCGCGAGGAAAGCGTCCGGTTCTCCCCGAAGGCGCCGAGCGGCAGGTCGTTGCCGTCCGCGTCGACCTGCCCCGTCGGCGGCAGAGCGCCTGCGTCCGCGTCGGTCTGCGTCGAGCCGCCGATGCGCGACCAGCCCGCGATATAGCTCAATTGGATGCCGTCGGTGACGTCGTAGTTCATGGTGCTGCGCACCGCGACGGAATAGCGATCGGTGTCGGGCGCGGTGTCGCTGAGCGTCGACCAGCGCTTCGTACCGGGGCGCGGCGTCTGGAGCAGGCCGATGACCGGCGCGCCATTGTCGAGGAAACCTTCCGCCGACAGGTTCCAGCTAAAGCGTTCGCTCGGCTGCCAGAGCATGGAGACGCGGCCCGACTGCTGGTCGGCGGCATAATATTTCTTGCCGGTGGTGATGAAGGCCGAGCGGTTGATGCCGGGCACGTCCGGCGCGGGCTGGAAATCGGCATAGCCGTCATGCCGGTCGGTGACGAAGGCGACGCGGAAGGCCAGCGTGTCGGTGACCGGGATGTTGATCGCGCCGCGCACGCCCAGACGGTCGTAATTGCCCGCGACGACCTCCACATTGCCGCCGAACTCGCCCAGCTTCGGCTTGGCGGAGATGAGGCTCAATGCACCGACCGTCGCGTTGCGGCCGAACAGGGTGCCCTGCGGACCGCGCAGCACCTCGACGCGCTCCATGTCGTACATCAGCACCGACGCCCCCTGCGCGCGCGGCGAGTAGATGCCGTCGACATAGATGGCGACTTCGGGGTCGGCCACTTCGGTATAGGCGCTGTCGTTGCCGATGCCGCGCAGCGTCAGCAGCACCGCCGACTGGTCGCCCTGCTGGTTGAATTGGAGCGACGGGACGAAGCGGGCGAGGTCGGTGACGTCCTTCACCTGCTGCCGGTCGAGCTGCGCCTGGCCGAAGGCGGATACGGCGATGGGGGTGGATTGCAGCGTGGTTTCGCGACGGGTGGCCGTCACGATGATGTCGCTGCCATAATCGGGCTGCGCCGTCTGGGGCGCTGCATCCTGTGCGAAGGCGGGGGTCATCCACAAGGTTGCGGATGCAAGCGCGGTGCTCGCGGCCAGCGCAAAGCTTTTCATCATCTCTCTCCCTGGACCCACATGGTCTGTGGGCGCCTATTGACCCAAGCCTGACAACGATGTCAACATGATTTTTGACATCGTTGTCATATATTGCCATATTGCGCCGGAACGGCTTTGCGGTTTCACTATATTCTCCAAGGTTCAGCCAAAGCCTCTTTCCATGGTGGCCGTCACGTCATCCCCGCCCCTTTCCGATCATGAGCAGGTGGCCAGCCGGCTTTTCCGGCTGTCCATCGGCGTGTTCTTCACCGGGGGCTTCCTGACATCGTCCGTCAGCCTGCTGGTGCCGCAGCTCAAGCTGATGCTGGATCTGGACTACAAGGGCGCGCTGCTGGTCCAGCTTGCCTTTCATTCCAGCTACATGCTCTTCGCGCTGCCGATCACCTGGTCGATCGTGCGCGCCGGCTACATGCGGGCCATCGTCGCCGGCCTGGCGGTGATCACGGCGGGATGCCTGGCCCTGACCCTGGCCCAGAACGCCCTGTCCTTCGCCATGGTGCTGGGGGCGCTGCTGCTCGTTTCGGCGGGGCAGACCTTCCTTCAGATCGCGTCCAACACCGTCGTGGCCGTGATCGGACCTTCGCGGGGCGCGGCGCGCCGGCTGACGCTGCTTCAGGGCTTCAATTCGTTCGGCACCGTCCTGGGTCCGCTGCTCAGCGCGCCGCTGCTGCTTGGCGAGCTGGACCCACAGGCGGCGCGGCATGTCGGCGCGGCCCTGCCCTTTACGGGGACGGCGCTGGTCACGGGACTGCTGGCCTTCGCCTATTTCCGCAATCGCGCCTTGCTGGAGCAGGATGAATCGCGCCGATTCGCCTCCATCGGGCAGATGTTCCGGGTAATGCGCTCCCGCCGGTTGCGCTGGGGCGCGGCGTCGATCTTCGTCTATGTCGGCGCGGAGGTGGCGATAGGCGCGTTGCTGCCCACCGTCCTGATGCGGCCGGACCGGCTGGACGCGGCGCCTGTTCTCGCCGGTCAACTGGTCAGCCTCTACTGGGGCGGCGCGATGGTGGGGCGTTTCCTGGGCGCATGGGCGATGCAGCGGATCGCGGAGGCGCGGCTGCTGATGGCCGTGTCCTTCGGGGCGGCCGTCCTGACGACCGCCGCCATCGTCCTGCCGGGCGTCACCGGCGCCTGCGCCCTGCTGGCCGTCGGCCTGTGCAACGCCATCATGTACCCGACGATCTACGCGCTCGCCCTGCCCGAAGACGAACGGCAGGCGCCGGTCGCATCCATGTGGCTGTGCATGGCGGTGGTCGGCGGGGCCATCGTTCCACTGCTGACCGGCGCGCTGGCGGATGCGACGGCATTGCTGCCCGCGCTGATCCTACCCGCCGCCTGCTATGCCTTCATCGTCCGGTTCGCGGCCCTGTGCGCGCGGCCGCAGGAGACCCGCCCATGAGTACCGTCACGATCAAGGACGTCGCGGCCCGCGCCGGCGTTTCCCCCAAGACCGTCTCGCGCGTCATCAATGGGGAGGACCATGTCCGACCCGAGATCAGGGAAGCGGTGCAGCGCGTAGTGGCGGAACTCAATTACCGGCCCAACGCCTTTGCCCGCAGCCTGTCCAGTTCCCGCTCCTATCTGCTTGGCCTGTTCATCGACGATCCCGTTTCGGGCTATGCCGCAGATGTGCAGCATGGGGCGCTGCTGCGATGCCGGGAACGCAGCTATCATCTGGTGGTGGAGCCGGTCGAGCTGAACCGGCCGGACTGGAAGGATCATGTCCGCGCCAGCATAGCGAGCCTCCGGTTGGATGGCGCGATCATCGCCCCGCCCATTTGCGATGCGGCTGAGCTGATCGACCTGTTCCGCGAATCCGGCGTGCCCCATGTGCTGATCGCCCCATCCGGCGAATCGCCCGATTCTGGCGCGGTGCGCATGGACGATCGCGGCGCGGCGCGGGAGATGACCGCCTATCTGATCGGCCTTGGCCATCGCCATATCGGCCTGGTCCAGGGGCCGCTCAGCCACAGCGCGTCCGCCCGGCGGGAGGAAGGTTTCCGCGCGGCCATGGCGGAGGCCGGCATTGCGGTCGATGAAGATGCGGTGCTGCGCGGCGACTTCAGTTTTCGCTCCGGCCTGGAACGGGGGGAAGCGCTGCTGGACCGGACGGACCGGCCAAGCGCCGTCTTCGCCTGCAATGACGACATGGCGCTCGGCGTCCTCATCACCGCGATGAAACTCGGCATAGCCGTGCCCCAATCGCTGTCCGTCGCGGGCTTCGACGATTCGGCCTCCTCGCGCGCGGCCTGGCCGCAGATCACGACCATCCGCCAGCCCAAGGCGGAAATGGCGGCCGCCGCCGTCGACATATTGGTCGACCCATCCTTCCGAAAGAAAAGCGCCGGGCCGCAATCCCGCCTGATGTTGCCCCACGCCCTTGTCGTGCGCGGCAGCACCGGGGCCGCATAGCGCCGGCCCCCAGCTTAACCATTGATAACAAGCCGGTTCAGGATTGGCGCATGTGCGGCATGGAATAAGGCGGTCAACGACGAGGTAAGAGGAGACCAGTCATGACCATTCGCAAGACCATGCTCGCCATCGCTGCCGCTGCCGCGACCCTTTCCGCGGCGGTTCCGGCCACTTCCTTCGCCCGCGACGGCGGCTGGCACCGCCATGACCGCCATGACCGCCATGAGCGGGTTCGCTATTCCGACCGCCGCGACTATCGCGACTACCGTTCCTATCGCGACGACCGCGGCTATCGCTGCCGCAAGTCGGGCGGCACGACCGGCCTGCTGCTGGGCGGCGTCGCCGGCGCGCTGCTGGGCCGCGCGGTCGACACCCGCGGCGACCGGGCTCCCGGCACGATCATCGGCGCGGGCGCCGGCGCACTTGCGGGCCGCGCCATCGATCGCAACTCCAGCTGCTAAGCCGGATCGCAGAAGGGGCGGCAGCGCCATGGCGCTGCCGCCCCCTTTATGGATGGCTCGCCCCTTAACTGAGCGTTGTTGCCTTACGGCAGCAGGCCGTTTGCGAAAGGAGCAAGGGTCATGGA
>NZ_JAINEZ010000100.1:0-17047 GCF_019873065.1 Sphingobium sp. PNB | reverse complement strand
ACGTATTCCTGCTTCTGAAAGGTCGCGCCAGCCCACCCTCCGTCCCCCTCCCGCCTGCGGGAGGGGGAGAGGCATCCCTCTCCCTCACGCCGCCGCGGTCAGGTTGAGGAACACATCCTCCAGGTCCGGGTCGCGCGTTACCACGTCGACGATCGAAAGCCCGCTGGCCTGCACGGCGCTCAGCACCTGGCCCGCATTGGCGCGGTTCTTCATATAGGTGATCGTCAGCGTGCGTTCGTCCGACAGTTCGATCTTCTCGAAGCTGGGGTCGGCGGGGGGCGTCACCACATCACGGTCGACCGTCACCTGCACCACCTTCTCCTGCGCCATGGCGATCAGTTCGCGGGTCGGCTTGTCGGTGATGACCTTGCCATGGTTGATGATGCCGATCCGGTCGCACAATTCCTCGGCCTCTTCGAGATAGTGCGTGGTGAGGACGATGGTCACGCCCTGGCGGTTCAACTCCCGCACATAGGCCCAGAGCTGCTGGCGAAGCTGCACGTCGACGCCGGCGGTCGGTTCGTCCAGCACCAGGATCGGCGGGCTGTGCACCATCGCCTTGGCCACCAGCAGGCGGCGTTTCATGCCGCCCGACAGGGTCCGGGCATAGGCGTCGGCCTTGTCCTCCAGATGCACGGCGCGCAGCAATTCCATCGAGCGGCGGCGGTCCCGGGGCACGCCATAATAGCCCGCCTGGTTCTCCAGCGTCTCGAACGGGGTGAAGAAGGGGTCGAAGACGATCTCCTGCGGGACGATGCCGATGCTGTTCTTGGCGTTGCGGGGGTTCTGGTCGATGTCGAAGCCCCAGATTTTCGCCGTGCCGCTGGTCTTGTTCACCAGCCCGGCGAGGATGTTGATGGTGGTCGACTTGCCCGCGCCATTCGGCCCCAGCAGGCCGTAAATCTGCCCGCGCGGGATGGAGAGGTTGATATTGTCGAGCGCCTGCTTGCCGCCCTTGTAAACCTTGGTGAGGTTGGCGATCTCTATGGCGGGAGTGGGGGAGGTGTCGGTCATGGCTGCCTATAGTGGGGTTGGGCCATTGGAAAGGAAAGAGCGGGGTTAAAATTCGTCGGCGGCGTCCATCAGGGCCGTGAGTTTGCGGGGCGCGACCTCCCGCCAGCTGCGCTCCAGCCGTTCGTTGATCTGGTCCCAGTCCGTGTCCCCCAGATCGAGCCGGATGCCGACCCAGCCATCCCCGAAATAGGCGGGGCGGTAATAGCGGGCGGGGTCGCTTTCGATCAGCATCGCCTGTTCTTCCGGCGCGGTCGTCTTGACGAGGATGGCGATAACGCCGTCGCCATGACGATCCTGCGTGAAATAGGCGAATTTCTTGCCCTTTTCGATGCCGAAGCAGGGCATGCCGTGGGACGTGACCTCATCCGCCTGCGGCAGGGCCAGAGCGCGCTCACGGACTTTGTTCAGCAGCCATTCGGGCTGGCGCTCGCGGGTGACGAAATCCGCCAGCGTGCGCGGGTAGAGCTGATGTTCCGCCATCAATATGCGCGCGGCAAGGCTGTCGGCGGTGTCGCCGGGCAGGATCGCGACTTCGATCTGGCCAAGGACCGGCCCGTCGTCCAGTTCCGCCGTAACGATGTGGACCGAGCAGCCGGCATGGGTATCGCCTGCGTCCAAAGCCTTCCGATGGGTGTCGAGACCCTTATATTTGGGCAGCAGGCTGGGGTGGATGTTCAGCATCCGGCCTTCCCAGCCGGCGACGAATTCGGGCGAGAGGAGGCGCATATAGCCGGCTAGCGCGACATATTCCGCGCCCGCCCCGCGCAACGCCTTGTCGATAATGGCGTCGAATTCGGCGCGCTTCAGGCCCTTGTGGCTCTGCGCGAAGGTGGCGATGCCCTCGGCGGCGGCGAGGGTCAGACCGGGGGCTTCGGGATCGTTGGCGGCGACCAGCACCAGCTCATAGGGGCAGGACGGATGCCTGGCGGCATAGAGCAACGCCGCCATGTTCGAGCCACGTCCGGAAATCAGAACGCCGACCTTTGCCTTCACTTGCAGTCCCCGTCCGGTTCGCGCGAAGTCGAGAACCCTTGTGACTTCGTTTCTCGACTTCGCTCGAAACGAACGGGTTTCAGTGACTTACCCCAGATGCGTGGCGGTCCAGTCGGCCCTGGCGCTCCATGTTTCCTGTGAGCCCTTGACCGTGCAACCCTTTTCGCCCGCCTCCACGAGGCCGACGCGGACCACGGTTTCGCCCGCTGCTTCCAGATCGGCAGTCACGGCGTCCACCGCATCCGCATCCACCGCCAGCACCATGCCGACGCCGCAGTTGAAGGTGCGGGCCATTTCCTCCGGCTCGATATTGCCCTGCGCCTGGAGGAAAGCCATCAGTCGCGGCTGTTCCCAGCCGTCGGCGTCGACAACCGCATGGCAGCCTTCGGGCAGCACGCGCGGGATATTCTCCAGCAGGCCGCCGCCGGTGATGTGGGCCAGCGCATTGATCCGGCCTGCCCGGACCAGCGGCAGCAGCGACTTCACATAGATGCGCGTCGGCGCCATCAGCGCGTCGATCAACAGCACCTCATTATCGAAGATCGCCGGACGGTCGAGCTTCCAGCCCTTGTCGGCGGCAAGGCGGCGCACCAGCGAGAAGCCGTTGCTGTGCACGCCCGAGGAAGTGAGACCCAGCAGCACGTCGCCCGCCTTGACCCGGTTGCCGGTCAGCGCCCTGGACCGCTCCACCGCGCCGACGCAGAAACCGGCAAGGTCATAGTCGCCCGGCCCGTACATGCCGGGCATTTCCGCCGTCTCTCCACCGATAAGGGCGCAGCCGGCCTGCTTGCAGCCCTCCGCAATGCCCGCGATCACGCGTTCGGCAACGCGGCTCTCCAGCTTGCCGGTGGCATAATAGTCCAGGAAGAAGAGCGGTTCGGCGCCCTGCACGATCAGGTCGTTGGCGCACATGGCGACCAGGTCGATGCCGACGCCGTCATGGGCATTATGGTCGATGGCGAGCTTCAGCTTGGTGCCGACGCCGTCATTGGCCGCGACCAGCAGCGGATCGTCGTAACCGGCCGCCTTCAAGTCGAAGAAACCGCCGAAGCCGCCCAATTCCGCATCGGCGCCGGGGCGACGGGTGGCCTTGGCAAGCGGGGCGATGGCGCGAACCAGCGCATTGCCCGCGGCGATGTCGACGCCAGCCTTGGCGTAGCTGTAGGATTCGGTGTCGCTCATGGCTGTGGCCCCTAAGCATTTTCAAGTCAGATGGAAACATCTGACGGCTTAAGAAAATGCGGCAAGCCAAATAACGCACATTGTGCGCGAAAACGGAACGGGAAATGGGTTGCCGCTTGGCAGCGCAGGCAAATCTCGCCAAAAGGACGCGCGTGAACGTGCCTTCTGTCCTTCGTGGCCTGTCCCTCCGGCCTTTGAACCTGTTCCGCGCAGCGTCGCGCCCGATCCAGATACTGGGCGCGATCATGCTCGGCCTCGCCGCTGCGGCGCTGGTCGCGCAGATGGAGGGGGAGCGCGGCGTGCCCCCCATCGCCAGCGGCGGCGATTTCCAGGTGAGCCATGTGAAGGTCGACGTCTTCGCCAAGGATGCCGACAGCGCGCGCAAGGCCGGGTGGCGGCTGGCGCAGCGGCGGGCGTGGCAGATGCTGTGGACCCGGACCCATGGCGGCAGCGGCGCGCCGGCCCTGTCCGATTCGCAGCTTGAAGGCATGATTTCGGGTATCGAGATCGAATATGAGCAGGCGGGGCCCACCCGCTATGTCGCCACGCTGGGCGTCATGTTCGACCGGGCGCGGACGGGCCAGTTGCTGGGCGTGACCGGCAATGTCATGCGATCCCCGCCCCTGCTGGTGATCCCGGTGCTGTGGGACGGCGGGTCGGCCGTGTCCTATGAGCGGATCAACGAATGGCAGCGGGCCTGGGCGCGTTTCCGCACCGGCGACAGCGCGATCGACTATGTCCGCGTGGCCGGGTCGATCGCTGATCCCATCCTGCTGAACGCGGGGCAGACCGGGCGGCGCGGGCGGCTGTGGTGGCGCGTGCTGCTCGACCAATATGGCGCGGCGGACGTGGTGATCCCGATCGCACGGCTCGACCGTCAATATCCGGGCGGTCCGGTGACCGGCACCTTCACGGCGCGCTACGGCCCCGACAATTTCCTGATCGGCAGCTTTTCCCTGCGCGCCTCCAACGACAGCGCGATCCCGCAGATGCTGGACCAGGCGACGCAGCGGATCGACCAGCTTTATACCCAGGCGCTGAATGACGGCCGCCTGCGTCCCGATCCGTCGCTGATCATCGAGGAGCCGGTCGATCCCAATGCGCTGGAGATCGAAAATGCCGCCGATCTGCCGGTGGAAACGCTCGACATGCCGACGCCCGCCGCCACCACGGGCAGCTACGCGATCCAGTTCGACACCCCGGACGTCGGATCGGTGGCGCAGGGCGAGGCCGCCGTGCGTTCCATCGCGGGCGTGCGTTCGGCGGCGACGAGCAGCCTGGCGCTGGGCGGCACGTCGGTCATGCAGGTGAGCTTCGACGGCACGGTCGACATGTTGCGTGCAGCGCTGGCGGCGAAGGGCTATAACGTCGCCGTGTCCGGCAATACGCTGCGCATCCGCAGGGGTGGGACACCGGGAGCCGGCTCTGCGCAATGAAAGGCGCCATGAGACAGATCAGCCTGCCGTTCGACCGGCCTGATCGGGCGAGCGGCGAGGATTTCCTGGTCAGCGACGCCAACCGCATCGCCGTCCGCCATCTGGAGAACTGGCGGGGATGGCCGCTGGCGATCAGCGTGCTGAGCGGGCCGCCCCTGTCGGGCCGCTCGACGCTGGGCCGCCATTTCGTCGCGCAGAGCGGCGGGACCATGATCGACGATGCGCAACGGCAGGACGAGCAGGCGCTGTTCAACGCCTGGAACGATGCGCAGACGGCGCAGCGCCCGCTGCTGCTGATCGCGGACGCGCCGCCCGCGCTATGGCAGGTGGCCCTTCCCGACCTGCGGTCCCGGCTGGCGGCGGCGCCCCATGTCGCGCTGGAGCAGCCGGACGAGGCGCTGGCCCGCGCCCTGATCGAACGGCCCCTGGCGTCGGCCGGGGCAAGCTATGCCGCCGACCTGCCCGAATGGCTGCTGCGCCGGATCGAGCGCAGCTATGCCGCCATCGCCGCCGTGACGCGCCTGCTGGACGAGGCGGCTTTGTCATCGGGACGTAAGATTTCTACCGCTATGGCGAAAGATGTCCTGCAAGACGCGGGATTTTTGCCTATAGTCCCGGACTGATCCTCCGGTTCCGAACGATGAGAGAGATGTGGCCGAAGCCGACCCCTCCGCCAGCCTGACCCTGCCCAGCGACCGCTATTTCAACCGGGAACTGTCCTGGCTGGCCTTCAACCAGCGCGTGCTGGAGGAGGCGATGAACCGGGCGCATCCCCTGCTGGAGCGGTTGCGTTTCCTGTCGATTTCCGGCGCCAATCTGGACGAGTTCTTCTCCGTGCGCGTGGCGGGCCTGAAGGGGCAGCAATTGCAGGATGTCGACATGCGATCCGCCGACGGGCTGACCCCGGCGCAGCAACTGGCCGCCATCAGCGAGGAAACCGCCCGGCTGATGGGCGCGCAGCAGAAGGTGTGGGGGGCGCTGCACGGCGAACTGGCGCAAGTGGGGATAGAGGTGATCGGCCCGTCCACCGCGCTCGACCCCTCCTGCGAGAACTGGCTGCGCGATCATTTCCTGACGCAGGTCTTCCCGATCCTGACGCCGCAGGCGCTGGACCCGGCGCACCCCTTCCCCTTCATCCCCAATCAGGGGCTGTCGATCGTCTTCGACCTGGAGCGGCTGTCGGACAAGGAGCCGATTCGCGAGCTGGTGATGATACCGTCCTCACTCGCCCGCTTCGTGCGGATGCCGGGCGAAACGGCCCGCTATATGGCGCTGGAGGCGGTGATCCGGCGCTTCTCGGCCGATCTCTTTCCCGGCTATCGCGTCCGCAACAGCGGCGTTTTCCGCATCATCCGCGACAGCGACATAGAGATAGAGGAAGAGGCGGAGGATCTGGTCCGCTATTTCCGCAGCGCCATCAAGCGCCGCCGCCGGGGCCGCGTGATCCGCATGGAGATAGAGGAACGCATTCCCGAGCCGGTCGAGGAGATGTTGCAGGACATGCTCCAGGGCCATGAGGCGATCATCGCGGAGGTGGAAGGGTTCGTCGGCATCGGCGACCTGTCCGGCGTCGTCGAGGAGGATCGGCCGGACCTGAAGTTCGAGCCCTATGCCCCCCGCTTCCCGGAACGCATCCGCGAATATGGCGGGGATTGCTTTGCCGCGATCCGGGCGAAGGACATCGTCGTCCACCATCCCTATGAAGCCTTCGACGTGGTGGTGTCCTTCCTGAAGCAGGCGGCGTCCGACCCCGATGTCGTGGCGATCAAGCAGACGCTGTACCGAGCGGGCAAGCAGTCCGCGATCATCCGCGCGCTGATCGACGCGGCCGAGGCGGGCAAGTCCGTGACCGCGGTGGTGGAGCTGAAAGCCCGCTTCGACGAGGAGCAGAACCTGATGTGGGCCGATGCGCTGGAGCGCGCGGGCGTGCAGGTGGTCTATGGCTTCATCGACTGGAAGACCCATGCGAAAGTGTCGATGGTCGTCCGGCGGGAGGGGGAGGCGTTCCGCACCTACTGCCATTTCGGCACCGGCAACTATCATCCGGTGACGGCGCGCATCTACACCGACCTCAGCTTCTTCACCGCCGATCCGGCCTATGGGCGCGATGCGGCGGCGCTGTTCAATTACATCACCGGCTATGTCGAGCCGCAGCGGCTGGAAAAGCTGGTGATGTCGCCCCGCGACCTGCGCAACCGCCTGTGCGACCTGATCGATGCGGAGATAGAGCATGTCCGCGCCGGGCGGCCGGGAACCATCTGGGCGAAGATGAATTCGCTGGTGGACCCGGCGATCATGGAAAAGCTTTATGCGGCGAGCAATGCAGGCGTGCAGATCGAACTCATCGTGCGGGGCATCTGCTGCCTGCGGCCGGGCGTGCCGGGCATGTCGGAAAATATCCGGGTGAAGTCGGTGGTCGGCCGCTTTCTTGAACATAGCCGGATCACCGTCTTCGGCAATGGCAAGGCGCTGCCCAATAATGGCGCGAAGGTGTTCATCAGTTCGGCCGACTGGATGCCGCGCAATTTCGACCGGCGCGTGGAGTTCCTGGCGCCGGTCGAAAATCCGACCGTGCACGACCAGATTCTGGACCAGGTGATGGTCGCCAACCTGATCGACACCGAACAGAGCTGGGTGCTGGACAGCGACGGCCATTACAGCCGCGTCGAGGCGGGCGACCGGCCGTTCAACCTGCACCGCTATTTCATGACCAACCCGTCCCTTTCGGGCCGTGGCGCCGCGCTGGACAGCGAAGCGGTGCCGACGCTGCGCCTGCGCGGGCGGGCCTGATCGGCATGAATTCCATGTTGAGCCAGGTCCGGGCGCTCGCCCCCGGCATGGCGACGTCCCCGCATCAGGCGAAGGCGCGCACGGCGATCATCGACATCGGTTCCAACAGCGTGCGGCTGGTCGTCTATGACGGGCCGCGCCGCATCCCCTTCATCCTCTTCAACGAAAAGGTGATGGCGGGATTGGGCGCGTCGCTGGGGAAGACGGGCCGGATCGAGGCGGAAGCCATGGACAGGGGGCTGCGCGCGATCGGCCGCTTCGCCCATCTCTGCCGCGAGATGGAGGTGCAGGAGGTGCGCTGCGTCGCCACCGCCGCGGTGCGGGACGCGGAAAATGGCGACGAGTTCATCCGGCGCGCCCGCGACATGGGGCTGGAGGTCGAGCTGCTGTCCGGCGGGCAGGAGGCGGTCGCCGCGGCCTATGGCGTGTTGTCGGGCATTCCGGGCGCGGACGGCATCGTCGGAGATCTGGGCGGCGGCAGCCTTGAGCTGGCCCGAATCCGCGACGGCGCCGTGCATGAAACGGTGTCCTTGCCGCTGGGCGTGCTGCGCCTGCCGCAAATCCGCGCCAAGGGGCCGGCCGTGCTGGAACGGATGGTCAGGAAGATGCTGGCCAAGGCGGGCTGGGACGCGCCTGCCGGCCTGCCCTTCTATCTGGTCGGCGGGTCGTGGCGCGCGCTGGCCCGGTTCGACATGGAATTGACCCAGTTCCCGCTTCCCGTCGTGCACCAATATGAAATGCCTGCCGCGCGGGCCGAACAATTGACGCGCATCGTGTCCCATGTCGGCAAGGCGCGGTTCAAGGATATTCCCCAGATCACCGGATCGCGCGTGCCGACCCTGCCGGATGCGGCGGCGCTGCTGTCGGTGATCGTGCGCCAGTTGAGGTCGAGCAGGCTGGTCGTGTCGGCCTATGGCCTGCGCGAGGGGCTGCTGTTCAGCGATCTGCCCCCGGATATTCAGGCACATGATCCGCTGCTGATCGCGGCGGAGGCCGAAGGCGAAGCGCAGGCGCGCTTTACCGGCCATGGCGACATGATCGAGCGCTGGATCGCGCCGCTGTTCCTGGAGGACGGCAGCGCGTGGCGGCGGATTCGCCGGGCGGCCTGCCTGTTGGCCGATGTCGGGTGGCGCGCCAATCCCGATTTCCGGTCGGACCGGGGCGTCGAGATCGCGCTGCACAGCAATTGGGTCGGCATCAACGCGGCCGAGCGAGCCATGCTGGCCCAGGCGCTGCACAGCAATTTTGGCGGCGGCCTGTCGACGCCGCCCGGCATCGAGCGGCTGGCCCCGCCCGAAGCGCTTCAGCGAGCGACCTTATGGGGTCTGGCGATCAGATTGGGGCAGCGGTTGTCCGGCGGCGTGGAGGGGCCTTTGCTCGCCTCCCGCCTGGAGATGGAGGGCAATGTGCTCGAACTGCGGCTGCGCAGCGTGGACGCCGATCTGTTCGGAGAAGCGGTCGAGCGGCGGCAGCGGCAACTGGCCCAGGCCATGGGCGTGAAGTACCGGCTGGCCTGGTAGGGGGCTGACTGAATGCGGTCAGGGAGCGGAGCTTCTGCTTTCCCTGAAGGAAGCCTGCTCCTGCGCAGGCAGGCCCGGCCCTCCCTTCCGTGCATCATCGCCGCCCGATCCGGGCGCCTGCTTTCGCATGAGCATGCTGTGCCTTCAGGAAAGCGTCGCAATCGTCCGCTTCCGACCAGCCGAGCCAGCCGACCGGCTCAGGCAAAGATCAGCCGGGCCTCTTCGCCGGTCTGCTGCAAGAACCCCATCGGGCCGCCGACCTCAACGCCCTGCGGCAAATCATCGGCAGTCATTCCGCACAGCGCAAGTCCGCTCTGACAGGCAAGCAGGATCACGCCCAAGCCCAATGCCTCTTCGATCACCATCGCCAGCGAAGGCAGCCCCGATGCCCGATGCGCTTCGTCGCAGGGCGCTTCCGGAGGCGCTCGCAGCAAGCTCACCGCGTCCAGTTGCAGGAACAGCGCCGCGCCGCCGCCCAACGCCGCCTGAGCCGCCGCGATCACCAAGGCTCCGCGCAGCCGTTCCGCATCCGCCGTCGCGACGATGATCCTCAGCTCGCGCATAGTTCCACGGCGCAACCCTGGCAGGCGGGATCCTTCGGCACCGCCACGGTCCGAAACCGCATCGACAACAGATCGGCCAGCAGCAAGCGCCCCGCCATGTCATCGCCGAAGGGAACAAGCGCTCGGATCACCTCCAGCGCCGCCAGACTGCCGATCACCCCCGTCAGCGCCCCGATCACGCCGGTTTCGGAACAGTTCCGCTCCGGCGCGTCCTGCGGCGACCCGACCAGGCAGCGATAGCAGGGCTTGCCCGCCTCCCAACCGCGATAGGTGGCCAATTGCCCCTCAAACGGCCCGACCGCCGCCGACACCAGCGGAATCCGCAGCTTCTGCGTGCAGTCCGCCACCGCCAGCCGCGTCGCGAAACTGTCGCAGCCATCCAGCACCACATTGGCATCCCGCAGCATCAGCGCGGCATTGTCCGCGTCGATGCGGGCGTTGATGGGGATCAGCTTCACGTCCGGATTGAGCCGCGCGACCGCCGCCATCGCGCTTTCGGCCTTGGGCGCTCCGATCTCGTGAGTGCCGAACAGCACCTGCCGCTGCAGATTGGAGAGGGCGACCGCATCGTCATCGATCACCCGGATCGTGCCCACGCCCGCCGCGGCGAGATAGAGGATGGCCGGGCTGCCGATCCCGCCCGCCCCCACGACGGCCACATCCGCCGACAGCAGCCGCGCCTGCCCCGCGCCGCCGATCTCCTTCAGCACGATATGGCGGGCATAGCGCTCAAGCTGATCGTCCGTGAGGGGCAAGGGCGTCATTGGGATCGAACCCCCGTCGATCCGAATCCCCCTGCGCCCCTGATCGTCTCGTCCAGTTCCTCGACTTCGGCAAAGCGCGCCATCTGCACCGGCGCGGCGACCAGTTGCGCGATCCGGTCGCCCCGCGCGATCACAAAGGGTTCTTCGCCCAGATTGATCAATATGACCTTCAGCTCGCCGCGATAATCGGCGTCAATCGTCCCCGGCGTATTGGGCAGGCTGATCCCATGTTTCAGCGCCAGGCCGGAACGCGGCCGCACCTGCACTTCATAGCCTTCGGGAATCGCCATGGCAAAGCCGGTCGCCACCGCATGCCGGCCGCCGGGCACAAGGATGATGTCCTCCGCCGACACGACGTCCATCCCCGCCGCATGCGCCGTGGCATAGGCCGGCGCCGGCAGGCCGGCGCCATGGGGCAGGCGCTTCAGGCGAATTTCAATGGGCGGAAGAGGAGAGGACATGGGCGACCTTTTCTATCAGGCGGGTGGCGACGGCGTCCTTGGGCAGATGGTCCCAGCTCTCGACGCCATCCTTCGAAACGATGTGCACGCTGTTGGAATCGCCGCCCATCACGCTTGAGCCGGGCGGCCCCGAAACATCATTCGCGACGATCCAGTCGGCGCCCTTGCGCGCCAGCTTCGCCTGCGCATGTTCAGCGATCTTCTGCGTCTCGGCGGCAAAGCCGACCAGCAGGGCGGGACGCTGCGCATGTTTGCCCAGCGTGGCGAGAATGTCCGGATTCTCGACCAGGGCCAAGGGCGCCGGCTTGCCCGATCCATCCTTCTTGAGCTTCTGGTCCGCAGCGTCCGCCGTGCGCCAGTCGGCCACCGCCGCCACCATGATCGCCGCGTCGGCGGGGAGGGCCGCCTCCACCGCGGCCAGCATCTCCCGCGCGGTTTCCACATCGACGCGGGTCACGCCGGCCGGCGTCGGCAGGTATACCGGCCCCGCCACCAATGTCACCCGCGCGCCGGCCCGCGCCGCCGCCGCCGCTATGGCGAAGCCCTGCTTGCCGGAGGACCGGTTGGCGATGTAACGGACCGGGTCGATCGGCTCATGCGTCGGGCCGGCCGTCACCAGCACATGCCGTCCGGCGAGCGGCGCGTCGGCCGTTTCGAAGTCCGGCTGCCCGGCCAGCGGATCGGCGGCGAGCGGCCGGGCGAGCAGCCGCGCCACCTCCGCCGCGATCGCTTCCGGATCGGGCAGACGGCCCTTGCCGAATTCCCCGCAGGCCATTTCGCCACTGTCCGGCTCCATCACATGCACGCCATCGGCCTTGAGCTGTGCGACATTCCGCCGGGTCGCGGCATGGTGCCACATCCGAACGTTCATGGCGGGAACGGCGAGCACCGGCTTGTCGGTCGCCAACAGCAGCGTCGTCGCCAGATCGTCGGCAATGCCGCCCGCCATCTTGGCCAGGATGTTCGCCGTCGCCGGCGCGACCACGACCAGATCGGCCTGCCGCGAAAGCTGGATATGGCCGATCTCGCGCTCTTCCTTGAGGTCGAACATGTCGCCATAGACATGATCCTCGGTCAGCACGCCCAGCGACAGCGGCGTCACGAATTTCTCCGCGCTTTCCGTCAGCACCGCCCGCACCGCGATGCCGCGCCTGCGCAGCAGCCGCACCAGTTCCAGCGACTTATAGGCGGCGATGCCGCCCGAAACGATGAGAAGGATGCGCTTGGTCATGACAGGCCCATCATTTGGGCAAGCGGCGGGCCCTTGTCCAGCCATTCCCATCGTCCCCATGCGCAATCATCGAAGGGCGGCGAAACGGCCCGGCCGGAACCGATCCGCCCCTTCATGCGATTATTCCAGGAGAGCGGCGCAACCGTATCGAAGGGGCATGCATGGCAAGAAGCCGGACCGTACCGAGCCAGATCGACCTCATCACCCGCTATCGCGAGGTCAGGGCGCTGAGCGAAGCGCTTGCCGCGCCGCTGTCCGATGCGGACGCGACGGTCCAGTCCATGCCCGACGCGTCCCCCGCCAAATGGCATCTGGCGCATGTAAGCTGGTTCTTCGAAACTTTCGTCCTGCGCGATCATGTGGCGGGCTATGTACCCTTCAATCCGCATTACGCCTATCTTTTCAACAGCTATTATGAGGCCGAAGGTCCACGGCATGCGCGGCCGATGCGGGGCATGCTGACACGGCCGACGCTGGAGGAAATCCGCGCCTATCGCGCCCAAGTCGACGAGGCGCTGACCACCGCCCTGCCGATGCTGATGCCCGATGTGCAGGCGCTGGTGCTGCTGGGCCTCCACCATGAGCAGCAGCATCAGGAACTGCTGCTGACCGACGTGCAGCATCTTCTGTCGCTCAATCCGCTGGAACCGGCGCTGTACGACGCGCCCAATGCGCTGCCAGCGCCCGTCCCCGGACCTCTCCACTGGATCGAGGGCCGGCAGGGGCTCGTGGAGATCGGCGATGACGGCAAAAGCGATTTTGCCTTCGATTGCGAGACCCCCCGCCACAAGACGGTGCTCCACCCGCATGCCCTGGCGCACAGGCCGATAACCAATGGCGAATGGATCGCCTTCATCGAGGATGGCGGCTATGCCGACGCCGCCCATTGGCTGTCCGACGGCTGGGCATGGGTGCAGGCCGAGCGGGTCGAGGCGCCGCTGTACTGGCGGCGGGGCGAGCAAGGCTGGACGCGCTTCGGTCTGGACGGGCGCAAGCCGGTCAATACCGCCGCGCCCGTCAGTCATATCAGTCTTTATGAAGCGGATGCCTATGCCCGATGGGCGGGGGCGCGCCTTCCCACCGAGGCGGAATGGGAAAGCGCCGCCCTCAATGTCGCGCCGACCAGCGGAAACCAGTTGGACGGTCCGGCCTGTCCCCGCCCCCGCGCGGCGGATGGCGGCTCCACGCTGACGCAGATGTTCGGCGATGTCTGGGAGTGGACGGGCAGCGCCTATCGCCCGCATCCCGGCTTCCGCGCGGCGGACGGCGCGGTGGGTGAATATAATGGCAAGTTCATGTCGGGGCAGTTCGTGCTGAAGGGCGGCAGTTGCGCCACGCCGCGCGGCCATATGCGGGCAAGCTACCGCAATTTCTTCTACCCCCATCAACGCTGGCAGTTCACCGGACTGCGGCTGGCAAAGGATCTTTGACGCGATGCTGCTGACCGAAGATGCCCCGCTGTCCCTGCGCGCGCCTGACCCGGCCTTCCGGCGGGACATTATCGAGGGCCTGTCCCGCGAGCCCAAGGCGACCCCGCCCATCTGGTTCTACGACCGGCGCGGGTCGGAACTGTTCGAAGCGATCACGGACCTGCCGGAATATTATCCGACGCGCACGGAAACCGCCCTGCTCGAACGGCATGGCGCGGATTTCGCCGCCGCCATCGGCGCGGGGCGGGCGGTGGTGGAGTTCGGTGCAGGCAGTTCGCGCAAGACCCCGCATCTGCTGCGCGCCATCGATCCAGCCGCCTATGTGCCGATCGACATCAGCGGCGACTTTCTTCGCGCTTCGAGCGCTGAATTGGCGTCGGCCTTTCCGGGGCTGCCGGTCTTGCCGGTGGTGGGCGACTTCAACGGCGAACTGGCCTTGCCGGCGGCGATAGAGGGGCTGCCGCGCCTCGGCTTTTTCCCCGGGTCGACCATCGGCAATATGGAACCCGATTCGGCGGTGGACCTGTTGCGGGCAATGCGGCGCCTGCTGGGCAAGGACGCGATGCTGCTGATCGGCATGGACCGGATCAAGGACCGTGACCGGCTGGTCGCCGCCTATGACGATGCCGCGGGGGTGACGGCTGCGTTCAACCTCAATCTGATCGCGCGCATCAATCGGGAACTGGAGGGCGACCTGCCGCTGGACGGCTTCCTCCATCGCGCCATCTGGAACGACGACAAGGCGCGGATCGAAATGCATCTGGAGGCGGTGCGGCCGCTTCACTTCCACGTCGCGGGCCAATGCTTCCGCATGGCCGCGGGCGAGACGATCCATACCGAAAGCAGCCACAAATATGGCGCACGCGACGAAAGGCTGCTGCTGCGCGCCGGGGGATGGGAGCCGGTGCGCGAATGGAGCGATGCGGACGAGCTGTTCTCGCTGATATTGGCAGAAGCCTAAGGGGCGATTTCCAGGCGCGAAAAAAGAAGCCAGGGCGGCGGCACGGCGAATCGACAGGAAATTCCGGCCTTCAGTCCGTCACTTTGGCCGACCATGTGGTGATCCAGTGCCAGGCGCCGCGGCATTTCCCCATCGCACTCGCCTCTACCAGGCGGAAGCGCGAACCGTCCCAGACATAGGTTTCACTACCCCCGCAATCCCCCAGGCTCCGGCCCTTGGCATAGCTTTGCAAGGTGGAGGTCTCCGGCGCCTAGCCTGCATTGACCAGCATGGGATGGCCGGCCTCCTCGCTCCAGCCCGGCTGATAGTCGAAGCCGGCGAAGCGGAAGGTTCGGCGGCCGGGAATGCCGATGGCGATCGCGGGGACGAATGTGAAATTATAGGCTCCGGCGCCGCAGGGCACCAGAACCAGCGTCTCGGTCTTCGACAGCCGGTGCAACTCGGGAGGAGAGGATGCGCCCCTCATCTCGTCGGCGCAACCCGTGAAGATGCCGAGTGCCGTCAGTTCCTCCCGCCAGAGCGCGGGCGGCTGCGCGCCGCCGGGTACGGCAACGCGCCGGATCGTGGGGATGGAAGGCGCGGGACGCACGGCGCTGCGTGCGAGCGGTCCCGTCGCGACGAGGGCCGCCATGGTGCCCGCCCTGCCCTGCTTCGCATCCATATAGCGGAGCGCAGCGGTCAAGCCGGCGAGCGACGGACGGTCGATCGCCCTCGCGCCGGCGCGGATCTCCATGCGTCCGCCCTTCGCCATGGCAATGGCCAGTGCGGACGCCTGCTGCCCTTCCAGACTGGCTTCGCCGTCCACGCTCGCCACGCTGGCAAGCTTTCGCCCGTCGATCAGGAAGTCCAGCGCCTCCCGGCCCTTGGCGTCGCGGCTCACCCGGATTTCGGGATCGGCGTCGGCCCCCGCCCCTCGCGCGATCCCCAGCATGACCGGCGCATCGGGCCAGTCGCCGCCTTCTGGCAGCAGGGAGACGGCCTCGCACCGGTTGCCGTTGTCGCAACCGATGGTCCAGTCCTTGTAGCTTTCCAGCCTGCCCGGCTTCGGCACTTGCGCCCCAGCCGGCGCCGCTGCCATCACCACCGACAGCATGGCCGTCAGTCCAAATATGCGTTTCGCCCCCATGCGTTAACCATAGCCGATCCTGCCAGCGACGGGTAGAACTTTCGTTATAGAATCGGAACGATCATCGCAGGCTGAGCATCAGGCCCGCCAGCGCCGCGCTCATCAGATTGGCGAGGCTGCCCGCCACCAGCGCCTTCAGCCCCAGCCGGGCGATCACCGGCCGCTGGTTGGGCGCGAGATTGCCGGTGACGGCCATCTGGATCGCGATCGAACTGAAATTGGCGAAGCCGCAGAGCGCGAAGGTGACGATGGCGACGGTCGCCGGCGACAGCGCGCCCTGCGCCTGGCCGAGATTGATATAGGCGACGAACTCGTTGAGCACGACCTTGGTGCCGAACAGCCCGCCCGCGATCTGCGCCTCATTCCAGGGAATGTTGAGCAGATACATGACCGGAGAGAAGAGATAGCCGAGCAGTTGCTGGAAGCTGAGGTCGGGATAGCCGAACCAGCCGCCGACGCCGCCGAGGATGCCGTTCGCCAGCGCCACCAGCGCCACGAAGGCCAGCACCATGGCGCCGACAGCGACGGCCAGCTTCACGCCGGTCTGCGCGCCCTGGGCTGCGGCCATGATGAGGTTGGCGGGCTTTTCCTCGTCATGGGTGGCGGGCGGCATCGGTTCGCCCGGCGTTCCCCCCGGCAGCAGCGCGGCGGGGCCGGTGTCGCCGATCCGGCTTTCGGGCAGGACGACTTCGGGATGATCGCCCAGGGGGAGTTCGGGTTCGCGCTCCGGCTCGTCGGGCATCATGATCTTCGCCATCAGCAGGCCGCCGGGCGCGGACATGAAGCTGGCCGCCAGCAGATAGTCGATCTTGATCCCCATCGAGGCGTAGGCGGCCAGGATCGTGCCCGCGACGCCCGCCATGCCGCTGGTCATCACGGCGAAGAGTTGGGGCGGGGTCAGGCCCGCCAGATAGGGGCGGATGACGAGCGGGCTCTCGCTCTGCCCCACGAAGATATTGGCGGCGGCGCAGAGGCTTTCGACCTTGGACACGCCCGTCACCTTCTCGATCGCGCCGCCGACCCAGCGCACGATCTGCTGCATGATGCCCAGATGATAGAGGATCGACACCAGGCTGGCGAAGAAGATGATGACCGGCAGCGCGGCGATGGCGAAGCTCGCGCCGCCGATCTCCGGTTTCGCGAGCGGGCCGAAGATGAAGTCCGTTCCCGCCTGCGCATAGCCGAGCAGATTGGCGACGCCGTGCGACATACCCGCGATCACGGCGCGCCCGGCGGGGACATAGAGCACCAGCAGCGCAATGCCCGCCTGCAGCAGGAAAGCCGCGCCCACGACGCGAAGCCGGATGGCGCGGCGGTCGGAGGAAAGGGCGAAGGCAATGGCAAGGATCAGCGCGATACCGGCTAGGCCAATGAGAAGATGCATGAAAAGCTTTCGCGGGAAGAACGAACGGCGCGACCATAGAGACGCCGCAACGGCGAGGCCAGTAGCTTTACGCCAGTAACTTTACGATGGTGCAAATGCGTTTAGACGATGTTCGGGTGGATTGCGGACATTCCCCCTCCCGCAGGCGGGAGGGGGAATGTCCGCAATCCACCCGAACATCGTCTAAACGCA
>NZ_JAINEZ010000099.1:0-17531 GCF_019873065.1 Sphingobium sp. PNB | reverse complement strand
TTTGCAACGGCTAAGTCAGAAGCTCGCTACGCTCGCGCCCACCCCTAACCCCTCCCGTTTACGGGAGGGGAAGGTCTTGGATTGGTCGAAACCAGACGAGCGATCACCGGCCGGCCATCCAACTCGGCATGCGTAACCCAAAAGCGACACCCGCCTCGAAAACCATCCTATTTCCTGCGCCGGGACAGTTTCAGCCTGTCCTATTCCGCCTTGCCCGGCCTAACCAGCACCCCTCTTTGAAAACGTCCGAACCATCGCGCCCATGCCTACGCGCGCCCGGGCACGCGCGCGCATATGGTGTGAACTTCGGCGGAAAACCGCCGGAATCTCACCCCCTGATCCGCCCTACCATGGCCTGTCCGGCCACCCGCTGCCGCAGATAGCGCCGCTTCAACACCACGCTCGCCACCAGCAGCGGCACGCCCAGCATGATGCAGATCGCGCCCAGCATCGGCGGCCAAAGTCCGAACAGGCTGTGCATGTTCAAGGCGGAAGGCGCCAGCACCAGCAGGAAACCCGCCGTCAGCAGCCATAATCCCCAACGGCGCGGCCTGACCGCGATCATGCGCATCTCGTGCCGGTGCGCCTTGCGCCCTTCCTTCGTCGACAGATCGGGATGCTTCATCGCAGGCCACTAAAGCGGAAAAGGCGACCTGCTGTCCAGCGTCAGAACGGGGCTTTCGTTCGCTCTCCGCTTGGGCTACATGCGGGGCATCCCCGGGGGACCGTCCACAGGCGGTTGAGAGGCGGCTGACGTGGCCGCGACCCGCTGAACCTGATCCGGATAAGACCGGCGTAGGGAGGGAACGGCTTGTTCGCATGCAGCAACCCGCGCCCGCCCTCCGCCCCGACGCGAAGAGGAGGACGGCAAGCCATGGACAGCATTTCCGTCCTGACCCTGCGCCTGGCTGAAGCCATCGGCCTCTACATGATCGTCATCGGCACAGGGGGCCTCGTGGCGCCGCAGCGCTGGCGGCAGATGATGGACGATCTGGAACGCTCGCCCGGTCTGGTGATGGCGCTGGCCTTTCCGGTCTTCGCGGTCGGCGCGGCGCTCGTCCTCATCCACAGCATCTGGCGCGATCCGCTGTCCATCATCGTCTCGGCCATCGGCTATGTCGCGCTGGTCGAGGGGGCGCTGCTGCTCGCGGTCCCGGCGCCCCTGCTCAAGATCGGTCGCTGGTCCCTCAACTTCACCCGCGCCTGGGCGATCCTCAGCATCGTCCTCGGCATTCTCCTCTTCCTCGCCGGCCTCACCGGCCGCGCCACCGTCATCGCCTGAAAGGAACCCAAATGGCAGACGTCCCAGCACGAACAGAGATGCGCGTCACCACCGGACCCATCCGTGGCTCGCGCAAGATCCATGTCGGCCCGCTCAAGGTCGCCATGCGCGAGATCGACCTGGAACCCGGCAGCGGCGAAGCGCCGGTCCGCGTCTATGACACGTCTGGTCCCTATACCGACCCCAATGCCCGCATCGACATCATGGCGGGCCTTCCCGCTTTGCGCCGGGACTGGATCATCGGCCGGGGCGATGTCGAGGAATATGACGCCCGCGCCATCCAGCCGG
Source organism: Sphingobium sp. PNB (assembly GCF_019873065.1). Classification (NCBI taxonomy): domain Bacteria; kingdom Pseudomonadati; phylum Pseudomonadota; class Alphaproteobacteria; order Sphingomonadales; family Sphingobiaceae; genus Sphingobium; species Sphingobium sp. PNB. The sequence goes on along the minus strand of NZ_JAINEZ010000099.1, from coordinate 15,961 downwards.
AGGATAACGGCCTGAAAGGCCCCGACCGCAGCGGCGGCGTTCAGCCCTTTCCCAACACGGTCAAGCGTCCCCTGCGCGCCAAGGCTGGAGCGAACGTCTCCCAGATGCACTATGCCCGGCGCGGCATCATCACGCCGGAGATGGAATATGTGGCCGAGCGCGAAAATCTGGGCCGCGCCCGCCTCGCCGAATATGTCCGCGACGGGCAGGACTGGGGCGCGTCGATCCCCGACTATGTGACGCCGGAATTCGTCCGGGAGGAGGTCGCCCGCGGCCGCGCCATCATCCCGTCGAACATCAACCACCCGGAATCGGAGCCGATGGCGATCGGCCGCAACTTCCTGGTGAAGATCAACGCCAATATCGGCAACAGCGCCGTCGCCTCCGACGTGGCGAGCGAAGTCGACAAGCTGGTCTGGTCGATCCGCTGGGGCGCCGACACGGTGATGGACCTGTCGACCGGCCGCAACATCCACGACACCCGCGAATGGATCATGCGCAACTCGCCGGTCCCGATCGGCACCGTGCCCATCTATCAGGCGCTGGAGAAGGTCGGCGGCATTGCCGAGGAACTGACCTGGGACATCTTCCGTGACACGCTGATCGAGCAGGCCGAACAGGGCGTCGACTATTTCACCATCCATGCGGGCGTGCGCCTGCCCTATATCCCGATGACGGCCAAGCGCGTCACCGGCATCGTCAGCCGAGGTGGATCGATCATGGCGAAATGGTGTCTCGCCCATCACAGGGAAAGCTTCCTCTACGAGCATTTCGACGAGATCACCGAAATCATGAAGGCCTATGACATCGCCTATTCGCTGGGCGACGGCCTGCGCCCCGGCTCCATCGCCGACGCCAATGACGAAGCGCAGTTCGCCGAACTCTACACGCTGGGCGAACTCACCAAGCGCGCCTGGGAACAGGATGTGCAGGTGATGATCGAAGGCCCCGGCCATGTGCCCATGCACAAGATCAAGCAGAATATGGACAAGCAGCTCGAAGCCTGCGGGGAGGCGCCCTTCTACACGCTTGGGCCGCTCACCACCGACATCGCGCCGGGTTACGACCATATCACCAGCGGCATCGGCGCGGCGATGATCGGCTGGTACGGCACGGCGATGCTCTGCTACGTCACGCCCAAAGAGCATCTGGGCCTGCCCGACCGCGACGACGTGAAGGTGGGCGTCGTGACCTACAAGCTCGCCGCTCACGCGGCCGACCTGGCCAAGGGCCACCCGGCCGCCAAGGTCCGCGATGACGCGCTGAGCCGCGCCCGCTTCGAATTCCGCTGGCGCGACCAGTTCAACCTGTCGCTCGATCCCGACACGGCCGAGAAATATCACGACCAGACGCTTCCCGCCGAAGGCGCGAAGACCGCCCATTTCTGCTCTATGTGCGGCCCCAAATTCTGCTCGATGAAGATCACGCAGGAAGTGCGCGACTTCGCCGCCAGGCAGAACCAGCCCGCAGACAGCTTCCTCGCGGCCACGACGGAAGAAGAAGCGGAAAAGGGCATGGCGGAGATGAGCGAAAAATATAATGCGGGCGGGCGAGAGTTGTACGTTGGCGCTGGCGACCGCGAGCATGATTGAGGTGATCGGCTTAGTCGAAAGTCGCGGAAAGCCTTCGTAAGCTTCGATCAAGGCTGGGAGAGTTGAGCCTCGCTCGCTCGGCGTCCTAGCCTCTTTCTACGAAGTAGGTGAGCACCCTGTTATATCCCAACCCCTGCGTGGACATCGTCCCTTTGATGCGCAGCAATTCCGACCTGATATGCCGGGGGGCACCGCGGGCAGCATGAAGTAAGCTTTGCTTGGGGTCGAGAAGCTCATCGGGGCGAGAGGGAAGGCTCGCTTTGCTGATCTCGAAAAAATTCGCGAGGCCCGGCCGATCCGCCAGGAGCCAGGATTCAATTTTGCCCTGCGTTAACGACCGCTTTCAACGGAGCTTTTGATGCACGCTTTGATGATCCTTGCCGGAACCCTGCTTCCGCTATTCGTTTCCCTGATCGTCTCAGCGGAATGGGGCAAGGTTTGGCAGGCTGTATTCATCAGCATGTCTTTGTCCCTCATTTCCTTGGCGATCTTGATTTTCATCGAACGCAACAATGAAGGCGGTCTGATTCTGATTGCCACGATAGTTGGTTTGCCGTTCATTTTCGGATTCTCGTTTGCAGGCGCTATGGGTGGCAGGCTTATGTATAAGCCCAGAGCTTAATTGATCGGTTTAGCAGCCGATCCACGCGCACCCATCACAGAAATAGCTGCTCATCCGCACGATCTGAGCGTAAGGTGTGCAAGGCACAGCTTCGCGTAGCCGATCTGATCGACCACCTGTCGGAGCACAACCGGCCTAAAGCCGCTCCCATAGATGCCGTCGATTCCAGAGGCTCCGCCGCTGCTCGTCCACCCGCCTAGAGCAAGAGAGACCTCTCGGTCAGCACGACTTTCACGCAACGCATCACGAAAGCAGTGCCGGAAACTGTGGAAGCAAGTTAGCGGTTCGGAAGCGCCGATGTTGACCAGAAATCGACTGAACCACTTGCTGAAATTGGTGCTGCGGTAGCCATGGGGCCCCGGCGAAAGCTCGTGGAAGAGATCAGCCTGACCTGCTGCCCGCTGTTCATCGACAAACGCGAGAAAGCCGATACGGATCAACTCCTGATGGATTGGTATCGCTCGTTCACTTGCCGCTGTTTTCACTCGCTTGTCGCCATCCTCGATCACCACGAAGCACTGAACGCCATCAAGAATTCGAATGTCGCCGACCTTCAACTGGCAAATCTCATTCATCCGCATACCGCTGAACAGCGCGATGAGGGGAATCCAGAAGCGCGCGCGGCGGGGGCGGGCATCGCCAACCTTGGCGTAGCCATAAACATCATCAACACAGCCCGTGTAGAGCGGGGAACTGAAGATGCGTCGAAGCTGCTCGATTGAGAATGGTCGGCGTTTGTCCCGCTTCTTTATCGGGTCGGGGAGCCGAAGGCCCTTCGCCGGGCTCTTGTCGAGATATCCCTCCTCCACCGCCCAGTTGAGGACACCTGAGAACTTGTTCAGATATGCATTCACATTGGCAATGCTGATCACGCCTGTATCGGGACGCTGCTTCGCCGCCTCAACGGCCTGAACGATGGTCAGGCCGGGGAACTTCCGATCAGCATGGCGTGGCACCTGCGTCAGCAACTGGACGAATCCGCGAGCTTGTTCGCGGGCGATTTCGTTGATCGCGATCTCCTCACCGAAAAACTCCATCACCCAGTTGCGTGTCGTCCGATAGGCAATTCGCGTCCGCTCGCACCAAGTGTGCCTTGGATCGGCGGTATAGAGATCGTAGACCTCACCGAGCGTCTTTGCCTTGGGTGCCGCCGCAGGTGCCTGTTCGGCGACCGGCACATTCACGGTCAGTCGTTCAGCGACCTTCTCCACCAAAATTGAAAGAGCAGATTCGGCGGATGGTCTGTTGGACGACCGGGAAGCGTAGGGATTGGCAACGAGGCCAATTGCGGCGCGCGCAACTTCGAGTTCGGCCTCGATTTCGGCAGCAGCGAAGTGGACCCGTCGCAGGGCGATTTGGACGCTATCCGCTCGTAGTGAACGCCATAGCTCAGACCGTCCGATGACCGTCCTCAAAGCATCGGGAACCCGGCGACGGAGATGGTAGATACGGCCTTGTAGGCAAACGCCTTTCGGCAATTTGTGGAGTGGTCGCGTGTAGTAATCCGGACGACCGTTTACCTCGCCATCACAGACGCTTAGCCCGACTATGGAGCGCGCATTGTGTAGTAGTTTTGTGGGGTAAAGTGGTCGATGCTGCCGTGCGAGACGGTTTTTCGATGGTTTTTCAATGTGTTGAAAATCATTGGAGCGGGCGAAGGGATTCGAACCCTCGACCCCAACCTTGGCAAGGTTGTGCTCTACCCCTGAGCTACGCCCGCTCTGGCGGCCGGAGGAAGTGTCCCTCTCGGCGGGTGGGGGGCAACTAGCAGCGGCTTCCCACCTCGGCAAGGGAGAATCTGCATAAAATCATTTTTTTCCGATCCCGCCGGATTTCCCCGCCCGATAGTGGCTTTTCCCACCTTGCGGCTTGGCCTCGCGTGGCCATATGCTACTATTCTGCCTGTCAAATCAGTGAGCAACGACCGAATATGATCGCCCTTCGCTTCCTATGGCGGGGGCAGGAGGAGGAGCATCGCATGCCAGAACCGTTGACGCGCCGGGGCCTGCTTCAGGGCAGCGCCGCCGCCGCCGCCGCCATTCCCGTGCTGGGCGACGCGCAGGCCGCTGCTCCCGCCCGCCCGCAACGCCAGAAGGAGCAGGCCCAGATGAGCGCCGTAGGATTGACCGTGAACGGCCGGGAAGTGCATCTGCAACTCGACCCCCGCACCACCCTGCTCGACGCATTGCGCGAGCATCTCCACCTGACCGGCACCAAGAAGGGCTGCGACCATGGCCAGTGCGGCGCCTGCACGGTGATCGTCGAGGGGCGGCGGATCAACAGCTGCCTCACCCTCGCCGTCATGCATGAGGGCGACCAGGTGACCACCATCGAGGGGCTCGGCACGCCGGAAAAGCTCCACCCGATGCAGCGCGCCTTCATCACCCATGACGGCTATCAATGCGGCTATTGCACGCCCGGCCAGATCTGCTCGGCGGTGGCGGTGCTGGAGGAGATCGAGGCGGGCATCCCCAGCCACGCCACGGAGGACTTCGACCGCGTGGCCTTTTCCGAGGGCGAGGTGCGCGAGCGGATGAGCGGCAATATCTGCCGTTGCGCCGCCTATCCCAACATCGTTGCGGCGATCCGCGAAGTCGCCGGCCATGGAACTGCGGAGGACAAGGCATGAGGCCCTTCACCTACAGCCGCGCCGCCAGCGTCGAGGAAGCGGCGAAGACGGCCGCCAGCACCCAGGGCGCGCGCTTCATTGCGGGCGGCACCAATCTGCTCGACCTCATGAAGCTCCAGATCGAGACGCCGACCCATCTGATCGACGTCAATCATCTGGGCCTCGACCGCATCGAGCCGACGGCGGAAGGCGGCCTCAGGATCGGGGCGCTGGTCCGCAACACCGATCTGGCCGCCGACAAAGCCGTCCGCCGCGATTATGCGGTGCTCAGCCGCGCGCTGCTGGCGGGTGCTTCGGGTCAGCTTCGCAACAAGGCGACGACCGGCGGCAACCTGCTCCAGCGCACCCGCTGCCCCTATTTCTACGACACGCGCATGCCCTGCAACAAGCGCAAGCCCGGCAGCGGCTGCGGCGCGCTCAAGGGGATGAGCCGCAGCCTGGCGATCCTGGGCACCAGCGACGCCTGCATCGCGCAGCACCCCTCCGACATGGCGGTGGCGCTGCGCCTGCTCGATGCGCAGGTCGATACGGTGGGCGCCGATGGCGGCCGTCGCTCCATCCCGATCGCGGATTTCCACCTGCTGCCGGGCGAGACGCCGCATATCGAAAATGCGCTGAAGCCCGGCGAACTTATCACTTCCGTCACCTTGCCGAAGCCTCTGGGCGGCACCCATGTCTATCGCAAGGTGCGCGACCGCACCTCCTATGCCTTTGCGCTGGTGTCCGTGGCGGCGGTGTTTGAGAAGGACGGCCGGGCGCGCTTCGCCTTCGGGGGCATAGGGGCCAAGCCCTGGCGTACCGATGCCGCAGATGCCGCCGCCCCGTCCGGCGCGGCGGCCGTGGCGGAGGCGGCGCTCAGCGGCGCTCGACCCACCGCGCATAATGCGTTCAAGCAGCAACTGACCGCCCGCACCCTTGCCTCGCTCTACCGTCAGAAGGGGGCCTGAGCCATGAAGTTCGACACGCCAGCCACCGCCAACCCGATCGACCGGGGCCGCGTCATCGGCATTCCCCATGACCGCATCGACGGCGCCGCGAAAGTCACCGGCACCGCGCCCTATGCCTATGAACGGCACGATGCCGCGCCCAACGCCGCCTATGGCTGGATCGTCGGGTCGGCCATCGCCAAGGGACGGATCAGCGCCATGGACCTGCGGGCGGCCGAAGCCTCGCCCGGTGTGCTGGGCATCGTCACGCACCAGAATGCGGGGCCGCTCGGCAAAGGCAATATGAACACCGCCCATCTGCTGGGCGGTCCGCAGATCGAACATTATGAGCAGGCAGTGGCGCTGGTCATCGCGGATACGCTGGAAAATGCGCGCGACGCCGCCCGGCTCGTCCGCATCGATTATGCGCCGGATCAGGGCCGTTTCGATCTGGCGGCGGAGCGCGACAAGGGCGTTCCGCCCGAAGGCGGCTTCGGCGGTCCTGCTGATACCAAGGCGGGCGATTTCGAAGCCGGTTTCGCCAAGGCGGCGGTGAAGATCGACCAGCACTACACCACGCCCGACCAGAGCCATGCGATGATGGAGCCGCACGCGACCATCGCCGCCTGGAATGGCGACAAACTCACGCTCTGGACCTCTAACCAGATGATCGCCTGGAGCGTGGGCGAAATGGCGGCGACGCTGAAGATTCCGAAGGAGAATATCCGCCTCGTCTCACCCTATATCGGTGGCGGTTTCGGCGCGAAACTGTTCCTGCGCGCCGATGCGCTGTTGGCGGCGCTGGGGTCGCGCATGGTCGGCCGTCCGGTGAAGGTAGCGATCGCCCGGCCGCAAATCCCCAACAACACCACCCACCGCCCCGCCACCATCCAGCGCATCCGCATCGGCGCCGACAGGCAGGGGGTTATCGACGCCATCGCACATGAGGTCTGGTCGGGCGACCTGCCCGGCGGCGGCGCGGAAACGGCGGCGCAGCAGACGCGCCTGCTCTATCGCGGTCCCAATCGGCTGACGACGCACCGCCTGTCGACGCTGGACCTGCCGGAAGGCAACGCCATGCGCGCGCCGGGCGAGGCGGTGGGCCTGCTGGCGCTGGAAGTCGCGATGGACGAGCTGGCCGAGGCCTGCGGCGTCGATCCGGTCGAACTGCGCATCCGCAACGACGTGCAATATGATCCGGAAGCCGGGCCGCAGCGCCCCTTTTCCAGCCGCAAGCTGGTCGAATGCCTGCGCGAGGGCGCGGAACGTTTCGGCTGGAACCGCCGCAATCCGAAGCCTGGGCAGGTGCGCGATGGCCGCTGGCTGGTCGGCATGGGCGTCGCCTCCGCCTTCCGCAACAATCTGGTCACGAAGTCGGGTGCGCGCATCGGCGTCGATGCCAAGGGGCATGTGACGGTCGAAACCGACATGACCGACATCGGCACCGGCAGCTACACGATCATCGGCCAGACGGCGGCGGAAATGCTGGGCGTGCCGCTGGACGCCGTGACCGTGCGGCTGGGCGACAGCCGCTTTCCCGCGTCGTCCGGTTCGGGCGGCCAGTGGGGCGGGAACAGCTCAACGGCGGGCGTCTATGCCGCTGCCATGGCCCTGCGCGCCAGACTGGCCGAAAAGGCGGGCTTCCCGGCGGACAAGGCGCTGTTCGAGGATGGTCTGGTGCGCCTGGGCAACCAGTCCCAGCCGCTGGGGACGCTGGCGGGGCGCGAGGGCCTTTGGGCAGAGGACAGCATGGACTATGGCGACCTCACCAAACGCTATGCGCAGGCCACGTTCGGCGCGCATTTCTGCGAGGTCGGCGTCGACATCGACACCGCCGAAGTCCGCGTCCGCCGCATGGGCGGGGCCTTTGCCGCGGGGCGCATCCTCAATCCCAAATCGGCGCGCAGCCAGGTGATCGGCGCGATGACCATGGGCGTGGGCGCGGCGTTGATGGAGGAGCTGAGCGTCGACACGCGGTTCGGCTTCTTCGTCAACCACGACATGGCCGAATATCTGGTGCCGGTGCATGCCGACATCCCGCATCAGGACGTGCTGTTCATCGATGAACTGGACGACAAAAGCTCGCCCATGAAGGCCAAGGGCGTCGGTGAACTGGGCATTTGCGGGGCAGGCGCGGCGGTGGCCAACGCGATCTACAACGCCACGGGCGTGCGCCTGCGCGACTATCCGCTGACGATCGACAAGATTCTGGCGGCGTCAACCGGAAAAAGGGTCGCTTGAACTTCCTGCGCGGCGCCCCTAGTCCCTCTCCCAAAGAGAGGAAAGGGCGCCGATGAAATATCTTTCGCTGTCACTGGTTCTGGCCGCAATTCCGACGGTTGCGGCCGCCGGGACGGAGGCGTCCGACACGGACCGCATCGTCGTGACGGGGGAGGGGCTTTCCCTGCCGCCGGGGACGCCGGCCTATGGGTCGGTGATCATCGACCGGGACCGGCTGACCAACAGCGCTTCCGGCCGGATCGAGAGCGTGCTGGGCGATGTGGCGGGATTCCAGCAGTTCCGCCGTTCCGACAGCCGGTCCGCCAATCCTTCGGCCCAGGGAGCGACATTGCGTGCCTTGGGCGGCAACGCTTCCAGCCGGACGCTGGTGCTGCTCGACGGCGTGCCGATGGCCGATCCCTTTTTCGGCTATATCCCCTTCAGCGCGCTGGTGCCCGACCGCCTGTCGGTGGTGCGGGTGACGCGCGGCGGCGGCATTGGGGCCTTCGGTGCGGGCGCGGTGGCCGGGACCATCGAACTCGCCAGCGCGACGCGGGATCAGCTTCCGACCTTCGGCGCCAGCGCCTTCTACGGCAGCAAGGATGCGACCGAACTGACCGCCAGCCTGACGCCGGATCTGGGCGGCGGCTATGTCTCGCTTTCGGGCCGCTGGGACCGGGGCGACGGCTTCCAGACCACGCCCAGGGACCAGCGCGTCGCCGCGACTTCGCCTGCCGCCTATGACGGCTGGTCGACCAATTTGCGCGCCGTCGCGCCCCTGTCCGCCACATCGGAAATCCAGTTCCGCGGCACCATCTTCCACGACGAGCGCACCCTGCGCTTCAAGGGCGCGGACAGCATGAGCGAAGGGCAGGACGCCAGCATCCGCTTCATATCCCGCGGTGCATGGCAGGTCGATGCGCTGGCCTATATCCAGGCGCGCAACTTCTCCAACATCGTGATTTCGGCATCCACCTTCCGCAAGTCGCTCGACCAGCGCAATACGCCCTCGACCGGCATCGGCGGCAAGATCGAGCTGCGCCCACCGGTCGGCCCCGACCATGTGCTGCGCATCGGGGCCGACACCCGCTTCGCCACCGGCGACATGTTCGAGGATGGCTATAACGCGAATATAGCGGCCAATCCGGTCACTTCCCGCCGTCATGCCGGCGGCGAACAGATGACCACCGGCCTCTTTGCCGAGGATGACTGGACGCTGGGCCGGCTGGTCCTGACAGGCGGGGTGCGGGCGGATCGCTGGACGATCAGCAACGGCTTCTATCGCGCCACTGGCACCGGTGCGGCCAACAACAGCTTTGCCGACCGTTCGGACTGGCAGTTCTCCGGAAGGGCGGGCGCTCTCTACCGCATCAGCGATGCAGTCGCGCTACGTGGCGCGGCCTATAGCGGTTTCCGCCTGCCGACGCTGAACGAGCTATATCGGCCGTTCGTGGTCTTCCCGATCACGACCCGCGCCAATGCCGCGCTGACGCCCGAAAAGCTGAAGGGCGTGGAGGCGGGCATCGACCTCACGCCCATTCCGGGCCTGACCCTCTCCGCCACCGGCTTCATCAACCGGCTGGACGATGCCATAGCCAATGTCACCCTCACCAATGTCGCCAATACGCGCGAGCGGCAGAATGTCGACCGCATCACCGCCAAGGGGATCGAATTGACCGCCATCGGCCGGGTGGACGACTTCCTGCTTTCGGCATCCTATGCCTATAGCCACAGCACCGTCCATGCGCCGGGCATGGGCTTTGACGGCCTCACCCCCGCGCAGAGCCCCCGTCATGCCGCGAGCGCCACGCTGGCCTGGGAGCCGGAGCAGGGACCGGCGCTTTCCGCGACGCTGCGCTATGTCGGCAAGCAATATGAGGATGACCTCCAGACCGATGTCCTGCCCGACGCGCTGACCGTCGATGCGGTGGCGCGCCTGCCGCTGGGCCATGGCGTCACCCTGGTCGCCCGGGGCGAGAATCTCTTCGATGAGGAGGTGATCACCCGCAACGCCGGAGGGTCCATCGACCTGGGCACCCCCCGGACGCTGTGGATCGGCTTCCGGTTCGCAAGCTAGAGGCGGTTTCGATCTGATGGAATCGGATCGCTGCTCCAGATTCCTTGTTTTGCGCGATTTCGCGGCAAGCGATCGGTTCCGGTCGCTTGCTGATCGCTTTAGGGCAACCCTCTGAAAAAGCCCGCTGGTTCCGCCGGGGCAAAGCTGTATGAGGTCCTCATGCGCTTTGCCCTTCTCCTCGCCCTGCCGTTTCTCGCCGCTGCGCCTGCCCAGGCCTGGGGACCGATCGGCCATCGCGTCACCGGCGCCATAGCTGATCGCAACCTGAGTGGCGCCGCACGCGCCCAGGTCCGCCTGCTGCTGGGGTCGGAAGATCTGGCCGAAGCGGCGACCTGGCCGGACGACATGCGGTCCGACCCCGCCGAATATTGGCGCAAGACGGCCAGCCCCTGGCATTATGTCACGGTGAGGGAGGGCGATCGTTACACCGCCGCGGACGCGCCGAAGGAGGGGGACGCGATGACGGCGCTGACCCGCTTTACGGCGACGCTTCGCGACCCCAAGGCGTCCCTGGACGACCGCCGCATGGCGCTGCGCTTCGTCGTTCACATCATTGGCGACCTGCATCAGCCGCTGCATGTCGGCGGTGGTGACGACCGGGGCGGCAATGATGTGAAGGTCACTTTCTTCGGCGCGCAGAGCAACCTGCATTCGGTCTGGGATTCCGGCCTGATCGACCAGCGCGCCCTGTCCTATTCGGAATATGCGGACTGGCTGTCGCGGTCGATCACGCCGGAACAGACGATTGCCTGGAGCCTGTGTGATCCGGACATCTGGACCCGCGAAAGCATCGTGCTGCGCAAGACCGTCTATCCGGCGGACCCGAACCTGTCCTGGGACTATGCCTATCGGCATCGCGCCGAGCTGGACGACCGGTTGCGGCGGGCAGGTGTCCGCATCGCCGCCTGCCTGAACGCGATTTTCGATTCGCCCCGGCAGCCCTAGGACCGGTCGACAGTCCGTTCATGGTCGACGACTCGGAATGGCGGTCGCGAAAAACAGGGGTTTTCCGCTCAATGTGAAAAATGCTCCGGGTTTCCGGACCGAATTGAAGCGCAGCGCGCTCCTGCGACCGCTCTACCCCCGCTCCCGCAGCCGCTCCACGATGGCGCACGCGGCTCGCGTGACGTCGTCCCAGGTTATGTCGAAGCCGGCATCGTCCCCGAAATAGGGATCGGTCACGCTGCTCCCCTCGCGCCCTGGCACCAAATCCATCAGCAGCCGCACGTCCGCTGTCCCGTCCGAAGGCTGAATCCGCCGCAAATTCTTCAAATTTTCCGCATCCAGCGCGAAGACATGGTCGAACCGCCGGAAATCCCCCGCCGTCACCTGCCGCCCACTGTAGCCGGAAATGTCGATCCCATGCCGCAGCGCCACCGCCTGGGCGCGCCGGTCCGGCGGCGATCCGACATGCCAGTCGCCGGTACCCGCCGAATCCACCGTCACCGAAAGGCCCGCCCGCTCCGCCTCCGCACGCAACGCGGCCTCGGCCAGCGGCGATCGGCAGATATTCCCCAGGCACACGAACAGGACCGAAGCGCTCATCCCTCGGCCGCCGCCGTGCTCAGGCCCAGTTGCGGCACGCCGATCGACCGCCGCCCGCCGAAATCGGTGCGCGCCACGATCACGCCCAGCTTTTCCATATAATCGATCAACCGCCGCACGCGCCCCGGCGAACTGGTGCCATAGGCGCGCGCCAGCGCCACATCGTCGGGGCAGGGCAGCCCCTGCATCGCCGCCCGCGCAATCAGCAGGAAGGGAGCGAGCATATCCTCCGGCACAGGTTCGGCGGCCTTCATCGCATCGGCCCAGCGCGGGTCGGCGGCATCGAACATGCCCGCCTGCGCCATGGCGAATCGCTTGCGGAAAGCGGGCAGGTCGAGCGGCGGCTGGCGCAGTCCCTTCATCCGGCAGCGGACGCCGAAATCCTGATAGAGCGTCGACACGCTGGGCTGCGCCTCCCCCAGGTCCGCCACGATCTCCTCCAGCACGGCGATCACCACCGGCTCATTCTGGCCAAAGTCCAGTTCCGGCGCGGCGGGCTTGGCCGAAGGCGCGGCGGCAAGCGCGCGCATCAACTCCTCCGCAGGCAAGGCCGGCGGCTCGGCGCGGGGTGGAGGCGGGGGCAGCGCCTCTTCCTCGCCCGCGCCCGCGAACAGCAATTCCTGCAAATCCTCCGTCGCGGCGACGGGGGGCGGCATCAGCTTGTGCGTGCCGCCGCGCGTGCTGGTCTTCACCGACCCGATCTTCACCGCCACCGGCCGTCGACAGATGGCCGGGCCCAGGGCCAGAAAGCGGCCGCGCTCCAGGTCGCGGATCTGCTCTGCCTGCCGCCGCTCCATGCCCAAAAGGTCCGCCGCTCGCGCCATGTCGATGTCGAGGAAGGTGCGCCCCATCAGGAAGTTCGATGCCTCGGCCGCGACATTCTTGGCGAGCTTCGCCAGCCGCTGCGTCGCGATCACGCCCGCCAGGCCGCGCTTGCGCCCCCGGCACATCAGGTTCGTCATGGCCGCCAGCGAAAGCCGCCGCGCCTCGTCCGACACATCGCCCGCCGCCACGGGGGCGAACATCTGCGCCTCGTCCACCACCACCAGCGCGGGATACCAGTGGTCGCGCGGCGCATCGAACAGCGTCGACAGGAAAGTCGCGGCGCATTTCATCTGCGCCTCCAGCTCCAGCGATTCCAGACTGAGCACCACGGATGCGCGATGCTCGCGTATGCGCATCGCCATCTTGACGATCTCGCGCTCATTATAGTCGCCCGCGTCGATCACCACATGGCCATATTCATCCGCCAGCGTGACGAAATCGCCCTCCGGATCGATCACGACCTGCTGGACCAGCGCGGCGCTTTCCTCCAGCAGGCGACGCAGCAGATGCGACTTGCCGGACCCTGAATTGCCCTGGACGAGCAGACGGGTGGCAAGCAATTCCTCGACATCGACCAAAACGGCATTGCCGTTGCTGTCATTTCCTATGCTGATGCTGGCGGTCACGGATTTCCTTTGGCCCATGGCGGGGGCTTCGCGCAAGTGCACAGAATAAGGATGCCGTCCTCCTGCCCTCGCGGGATCACGTCGCGTGATGCGGATTCCCTTGACCATCCCATTGTTGCGGTGCAGCATCGATCCATCATGGCGACTCTTGCATCCTCTCCCGCTCCTGCGATCACGCAGAACCCGGACATCCGCTTTCTCGGTCGTTTGTTGGGCGACGTCATCCGCGCCTATGGCGGGGAGAAAATCTACAAGCAGACCGAATATATCCGCTCCGCCTCGGTCGATCGGGCGCGCGGCCTGCACGGCGCGGACGTGGTCGACACCGGACTCGACGCGCTGAGCCTCGACGACACGCTGAGCTTCGTGCGCGGCTTCATGCTCTTCTCGATGCTGGCCAATCTGGCCGAGGACCGCCAGGGCGTCGCTGCCGAGCCGGGCGCCGACGTCGCCTCCGCCGTCGAAAAGCTGCGGTCCCATGGAATAGAGCGCGAGGCGGTGCTAGACCTGCTGTCCCATGCCCTGATCGTGCCGGTCCTGACCGCTCACCCGACCGAGGTGCGGCGCAAGAGTATGATCGACCACAAGAACCGCATCGCGGACCTGATGCTGCTCAAGGACGGCGGCCGGACGGAAACCGATGAGGGCGAGAATCTGGACGAGGCGATCTTCCGCCAGATCGCGCTGCTGTGGCAGACCCGGCCGCTGCGCCGGGAAAAGCTGTTCGTCGCGGACGAGATCGAGAATGTCCTCGCTTATTTCCGCGACGTTTTCCTGCCCGTGCTGCCCGCCCTCTACGCGCGATGGGAACGGGTGCTGGGCGCCCGCCCGCAGAGTTTCCTGCGCGTCGGCAACTGGATCGGCGGCGACCGCGACGGCAATCCCTTCGTTCAGGCGCCGCAGCTTCGGCTCGCGCTCGCCAGGGGCTGCGAGGCTGCGCTGGGCTTTTATATGGATGCGCTCCACGCCCTTGGCGCGGAACTGTCGCTCTCGACCGAACTGGCCGATGTGTCGCAGGCCGTTCTGGACCTCGCCGACGCCAGCGGCGACGTCTCGCCCAGCCGTCAGGACGAGCCCTATCGCCGGGCGATTTCCGGCATCTATGCCCGGCTGGCCGCCACCTACCGGTCGCTGGTCGGCAAGGCGCCGTCCCGCCCCTCGGCGCTCAAGGGCGAACCCTATGCCAGCCCCGCCGACCTGCGCCGCGACCTGGTGACGGTCGCGCAGGGGCTGGCGAGCGAAGGCAATGGCGCCCTGGCGACCGGCGGCGCGCTTGGCCGCCTGATCCGCGCGGTCGAAACCTTTGGCTTCCATCTCGCCACGCTCGACATGCGGCAGAACAGCGATGTCCATCAGAGCGTGGTGGCCGAACTGCTGAAAGTCGCGGGGGTCGAAGCGGACTATGCCGGCCTCGACGAATATGCCCGCATCGCCCTGCTTCGGCGGGAGTTGGCGAACAACCGGCCGCTGGGCACGGCCTTTTTCGAATATTCGGAACAGACCGCGTCCGAACTCGCCATCGTCCATTCGGCGGCGGAGGCGCATCGCATCTACGGCCCGCAATGCATCACCCATTATATCATCTCCAAGGCGGAGAGCGTTTCCGACCTGCTCGAGGTGAACATCATCCTCAAGGAAGCGGGCCTGTGGCGCGCGGGCACGGAGGGCGCGCCGCCGCAGGCCGCGATCATGGCCGTGCCGCTGTTCGAAACCATCGCGGACCTTGAGGCCGCGCCCAAGATCATGGCCGCCTATTTCGGCCTCCCCGAAATAGGCGGCGTGGTGCGGGAACGCGGCCATCAGGAAGTGATGATCGGCTATTCCGACAGCAACAAGGACGGCGGCTACATCACCTCCACCTGGGGGCTGTTCCAGGCGAGCAAGGCGTTGGGCCCCGTCTTTGCCGAAGCGGGCACGGCGATGCAGCTATTCCATGGCCGCGGCGGCGCGGTCGGGCGGGGTGGCGGCTCCTCCTTCGCGGCGATACAGGCGCAGCCCAAGGGCACGGTGCAGGGTCGCATCCGCATCACCGAACAGGGGGAGGTGATCGCCGCCAAATTCGGCACCCGCGACGTCGCCATGACCAATTTGGAAGCGATGACCAGCGCGACCCTGCTCGCCAGTCTGGAACCCGAAGTCCTGTCCGATCGCGATGCCGCCCGCTTCGCCGCCGCCATGGACCAACTGTCGAAGACCGCCTTCGCCGCCTATCGCGATCTTGTTTATGGTACTGAGGGCTTCAAGGAATTCTTCCGGCAATTGACCCCGATCCAGGAAATATCCGGCCTCAAGATCGGCTCCCGTCCGGCCAGCCGCACCAAGAGCACCCGGATCGAGGATTTGCGCGCCATCCCCTGGGTGTTCAGCTGGGCGCAGGCGCGGGTGATGCTGCCGGGTTGGTATGGGGTCGGCCATGCGCTTTCCGCCTTTGAGGACAAGGCGCTGCTGGCCGACATGGCGCAGCACTGGTCCTTCCTGCAATCGGCGCTCGCCAATCTGGAGATGGTGCTGGCCAAGTCCGATCTGGGTATCGCTGCTCACTATCTGCCGCTGGTCGAGGATCAGGCGCGGGGCGCGGAAATTTTCGACCGCATCCGCGACGGTTGGGACATGGCCCATGACGGCTTGCTCGCCGCCACCGCCCAGTCGCGGCTGCTGGAGAAAAATCCCAAGCTCGACACGTCGATCCGCCTGCGCCTGCCTTATATCGAGCCGCTGAACCTTCTTCAGGTCGAACTGATGAAGCGCCATCGCAGCGGCGAGGACGACCCGCGCATCAAGGAAGGCATAGAATTGTCGATCAACGCGATCGCCACGGCGCTGAGGAATAGCGGATAGGTGTGGAATCAGGACATTCCCCCTCCCGCAGGCGGGAGGGGGAATGTCCTGATTCCACACC
>NZ_JAINEZ010000098.1:0-17621 GCF_019873065.1 Sphingobium sp. PNB | reverse complement strand
GGTTGCAAAACGACGCAGATGTCGCGCCAGCCCACCCCTAACCCCTCCCGCCTGCGGGAGGGGGAATGTATTGGCCTGGCCAAAAGCCACCCCGCCCCGCAACCCATGAAAAAAGGCGCCACCTTCCGGCAGCGCCCTTTCTCAATCCATAAACCCGGTCAGGCGCCCGCAGGCGACGGATCACCGAATGGCCCCTTGCGCCGGCGCGTCTTCGGGATCGAAGACCCGGCCGCCGGGATCGCGGACGGCTTGATCGTCGTGCCGTCGTCACGGGTGATCTCGCCCTTGTCGAGCAGCGTCTTGATCTCCTCGCCGCTCAGCGTCTCATATTCGAGCATCGCATTGGCGAGCAGGTGAAGCTGGTCCTCATGACCCTTCAGGATTTCCTGCGCCCGCGCGTAGCCCTGCTCGACCAGTCCGCGGATTTCCTTGTCGATCAGCTTGGCCGTCTCGTCCGACATATGGACGCGCTGGCTTTGCGAATAACCGAGGAATGTCTCGCCCTGCTGCTCTTCATATTGCAGGGGGCCGAGCTTGTCGGACATGCCCCATTGCGTAACCATGTCGCGCGCGAGCTTGGTGGCATATTGAATGTCGCCCGAAGCGCCCGACGACACCTTGTCATAGCCGAAGATGATCTCCTCGGCCACGCGGCCGCCCATGGCGACGGCCATGTTCGCGTGCATCTTGTCGCGGTGATAGCTGTAGCTGTCCCGCTCCGGCAGGCGCATCACCATACCCAACGCGCGGCCTCGCGGAATGATCGTCGCCTTGTGAATGGGGTCCGAGGCCGGTTCATGGACAGCGACGATGGCATGGCCCGCCTCATGATAGGCGGTCATCTTCTTCTCATCGTCGGTCATGACCATGGAGCGGCGCTCGCTGCCCATCATGACCTTGTCCTTGGCCGCCTCGAACTCGTCCATGGCGACCAGACGCTTGCCGCGGCGGGCAGCCATCAAGGCGGCTTCGTTGACGAGGTTCGCCAGATCGGCGCCGGAGAAGCCCGGCGTGCCCCGCGCGATCGTGCGCGGATTGACGTCCGGCGCCAGCGGCACCTTCTTCATGTGCACGGCCAGAATCTTCTCGCGCCCCTCGATGTCGGGACGCGGCACCACGACCTGCCGGTCAAAACGGCCCGGACGCAGCAGCGCGGGGTCCAGCACGTCGGGACGGTTGGTCGCCGCGACGATGATGATGCCCTCATTCGCCTCGAAGCCGTCCATCTCCACCAGAAGCTGGTTCAGCGTCTGCTCGCGCTCGTCATTGCCGTTGCCGAGGCCCGCGCCGCGATGACGGCCGACCGCATCGATTTCGTCGATGAAGACGATGCAGGGCGCATTCTTCTTCGCCTGCTCGAACATGTCGCGGACGCGACTCGCGCCCACGCCGACGAACATCTCGACGAAATCCGAACCCGAAATGGTGAAGAAAGGCACGCCCGCCTCACCCGCGATCGCGCGAGCGAGCAGCGTCTTGCCCGTACCCGGCGAGCCGACCAGCAAGGCGCCCTTGGGAATCTTGCCGCCCAGCCGCGCGAACTTGCTCGGATCCTTCAGGAACTCCACGATTTCCTGCAATTCCTCACGCGCTTCGTCGATGCCGGCCACGTCATCGAACGTCACCTTGCCATGCTTTTCGGTCAGCAGCTTGGCCTTCGACTTGCCGAAGCCCATGGCCCCGCCCGCGCCGCCGCCCTTCTGCATCTGGCGCAGCACGAAGAAGGCGATGCCCAGGATCAGCAGGAACGGCAACGACTGGTAGATCAGGATCATCCAGAAGCTCGGCTGCTCCTCCGCCTGGCCGGAATATTTGACATTATAGTCGTCCAGCAGGCCGGTCAGGCCGGGGTCGTTCACCGGCACAGTGCTGAATTTCTGCCCGCTGCTCAGCGTGCCGGAAATCCGGTCGGTGGCGATGGCGACATCCTTGACCTGGCCTTCCTGCACCTTGGCGCGGAATTCGGAATAGGCGATGCCGGTCCCGGCGGTCGACGCCGTGCGGCTGTCGAACATGGAGACGAACAGCAGCAGGGCGACAATCACCCCCGCCCATATCATCGCGCTCTTGATCCAGGGATTACCCTGCGGGTCCTTCTCGTCGTTCATTCACCACTCTCTTTCACCCGGCAAGATAGGATGCCGCAGCAAAATCGCAAGCGCGCGCCTGCTAAGGTCAGCCGCCGATAAATTGCGACAGGGCGATATAGGCCAGGATTACCGCGACCCCCGCCGACAGACCGCAAAGCATATAGCCGGTATAGAGCAGCATCGGCGGATGGGGTCGCTCCATCCGGTGATTACGCTGCGCCGCCGAAAGAATGACGCTGGCCAGCAGGCCATAGGTCACCGCCGCAAATTCAAACATGAATCGAAAATTCCCACGCTCAACTGGCCTCATTAACCAACATAGGCGTTAAGGAAAGGTCATTGCGCCCGATCAAATCGACGGATTGTTCGACGGATGCGCCAAGCCGTGGAACCTTTCCGTAACGATCATTGCCAGCGTCGCTGGGGCGCCAGCGTGAGCGTCCAGCAGGCCCCGCCCTTCAGGACGAGGCGACCGATGCTCATCTTCTCGCCCCGGCGCGCCGCCGCGACCAGCCTGTCCACCGCTTCCCCGCGTGGCGGGGCGGCATCCGGCTGCAATCGCGCGATCATCCGGAGAATCAGGCGGCGCAGCAATTCGCGGGGCAGGTCGGTCCGGTCCAGCGCCAGCCCGCCTCCACCCGGGCGCACATGGCGCGCTTCCAGATCGTCGACCGTCCAGTCCAGCGCCTCCTCCGCCTCGGCCAGAGCCGCCGCGCTGCGTCCCGCCGCCGCAGCGTCGATCCAGTCGACACCGGCCAGCGCGATGCGCAGGGCAGCCCGGTCGAAGCGCGAATCGCTGTTCGACGGATCGTCGACATGGGGCAGGCCGCGTTCCAGCGCATAGGCGAGCAAGTCGGCCTTGTGCACGCCCAGCAGCGGCCGCAGCACCACGCCCTGCCGCGCCCGCACGCCGGCCAGCCCGCCCACGCCCGCGCCCCGGTTGAGCCGCATCAGCAGCGTTTCCAACTGGTCGTCCGCATGATGCGCCGTCAGCAGCCAATCCAGCCCCCGCGCTGCCCGCCAGCCTTCCAGCAGCCTGTACCGTTGCGCTCTCGCCCAGCTCTGAACATTGCCGCGAACCGCGCCGGTGGGATGCAGGGTGGTATGCGCGATCCCGGCGCCTGCGCACCAGTCCGCCACCATCGCCGCCTCCGCTGCCGAAGCCTCGCGCAAGCCATGATCGACCGTCGCCGCCTCGACACGCCCCGGAAAGGCGCGCGCGGCGAGGTCGAGCAGCGCCATGCTGTCAGGCCCGCCGGAAACCGCCACGCCGAAACGAGCGCCGTCGGCATCCCCGACCAGCGCCATCATCGCCCGGCTCAGTTCCGCGACGGGATCGCCCTCGGCCATGGGGACTTCAGGCGGTGCACTTGGCCCTGGTCCGGCCCTTGTCCATCATGCCGCGCAGGCCGTTCGACAGGCTGGCGCCGTAGACCTGCTCCAGTTCCGCATAGACCTTGCAGGCGTCGGCGGGCTTCTTGAGCTGGATCAGCGCCTCGCCCAGATAGGCCAGGCTGTCGGCCGCACGGTCGCCCTTGGGCCGCTTCTGGTAATTTTCATAGAAGGCGACCGACGCCAGCGCCGGCTTGCCGTCGTCCAGATAGGCGCGGCCCAGCAGGTTCGCCGCCTTGCTGGCGACGGGACTGGCGCCATATTTATCCACGGTCGCCTTCAGCTGCGCCTGCGCCTCCGGATAGAATTTCGCGTCCCACAGACGGAAGCCATAGGTGTAGGCGTCGTCGGCCTCATTACCCGTCGAGGGCCGCTCGATCGCGGCGACGGCGGTCTTTCGTTCCTCGCTCGCACCATTGGCGGCCGGGCGCGGCGCACCTGGCCGCGCCGATGCGGTGGTGGAGGCCGGAGCTGCCGAGGCGGAGGGGCCGACCGCCGGCGGCACGACCGCGGGCGCGGCACGGCTTTCCTGTTCAGCCTTGTAGCGGTTGAACGCCTCTTCCAACTGCTTCAGCTTGAAGCTGTTTTCCTCCACCTGCCCGGTGATCGAGGCCAGTTGCGATTCCAGCGCATTTACCCGCGCCGTCAGATCGGCCACCGGCGTGGAGGCAGGCGATCCCGGCACCACGGCCGGCGCGGCGGGACGCGTGATCTCCGCCTCCAGCGGCGCGCCGGCCGGGAACACCTTGCGCTGGACCGCGCGCATTTCCTTTTCCAGACGGTCGACCCGAACATCGACGCTGACATTCTGGGCCGCGAGCGGCGGCGCGAGCGCAATGAGCGCCAGTGCAGCCGTCGCGAAAAAAGCGTTACGCATGGATGATCCCCGACTTATATCCGGTGTTAACCATAGGGCGATAATCCGCCCGGTAAAGCGCGACTTTGCGCCAAATTCCGCTGAATCGCCCCTGAACGGATCAGTCGGCCGCAGCGGGCGCAGGTGCGGCGGGCACCGGGGCGGCCGGACCCGTGGGAACCGGGGCCGTGGAGGCCGGAGCCGCCTGCCCCTGACCCTGACCCTGCGCCGCGGCAGGCGCCGCCCGCGCCAGCAGCGCCTCCGCATTGACCGGCACATCGGCAATGGTCCGGTCCGGCGGCCCCAGCGGCGCAATAGGCTTGCCGCCGACCGTCACGGTCAGCGCCTGTGGCCGGCCTGTCAGGATCATCGGATTGCGGGCATTGGCGGGAAGGGTGAAGCTTTCCCCCTTCTTCATCAGCCCGTCCTTCAGCCTCTCTCCCGCCTCGTCATAAATGCGCAGCCAGACATCGTCATTGGCGGTGAACAGCACGGTCTGCACCACCGGCGGCGCCGGGCGAGCGCCTGCTGCCGGCTTCGCGGTCGCGGGTGCGGGGGCACTTTGCTGCGCGGCGATCTCCTCGCCTGTCGGCGGCGTCATCACCTGCGTGCGCCAGACGGCGAAGCCGGCGACCAGGATCACGACGATGGCCGCCGCCGTCCAGGCCAGGGCCCGCGAGGGAACCCGCGCCGGATCGGCCGGCTCGAACGCCTCATAGCGGTTGCTGCCAAGGTCGGAATTATGCACCGCGTTGCGCACGTCGGCGGCGATCGCCACCTCGTCCACATCGATGGCGCGGGCATAGGCGCGGGCAAAGCCCACCGCATAGGGAATGCCGGGCAGGGCGGCATAATCGTCGCGCTCTATCGCCTCCAACTGCCGCTGGGCGATGCGCGTCCGCGTGGCGACATCCTGTATCGACAGTCCTTGCGCCTCCCGCGCGGCGCGCAGGCGCGCCCCCGGAGTATTGGGCTGCCGTTCCGGCGCCGCGACGCCGGGTTCCAGTTCAGGTTCTTCTGCCATGCTGCTCCGCGACTTTTGAAGGCTGGCCTTGTCTCATTGCGGGACGGGGATTGTCAACGCCGCGCCGCCCCGGAAAGGCGGGATGCATCGCCGCGATCCCCATTAATTCAATTCAATAGCATGTTCGCCGGCCCAGTCGACCAGCGCCGAACGAATATCCGTCACGCCCTTGTCCAGCAGATCGCGCATGAACCGGCGCAGTTCCGCAGCATCGATGGTCCGGATCATCGCCTTCACCGGGCCGACCGATGCCGGGGTGATCGACAGGCGCCGCACGCCAAGGCCGATCAGCGCCATCGCCTCCAGCGTGCGCCCGCCCATTTCGCCGCAGACGCCGACCGGCACCTCATAGGTTTCACAGGCGCGCACCACGCGGTCCAGGAAACGCAATATCGCGATGCTCAGCCAGTCGTAGCGCTCCGCCAGGCGCGGATGCGCACGGTCGGCGGCGAACAGGAACTGCGTCAGGTCGTTGGTGCCGATGGAGAGGAAATCGAGCCTGGGCAGCAGGAGGTCCAGCACCTCCGCCAGCGCGGGCACCTCCAGCATCGCGCCATAGCGCACCGCGACCGGCAGCTTCTTCTTCTGCGCCACCAGCCATTCGCGCTGATGTTCGACGAGCGCCTTCGCCTGCTCATATTCCCAGGGCTCCGACACCATCGGGAACATGACGTGCAGCACCTTGCCCGCCGCCGCCTCCAGTAGCGCGCGGGCCTGCGCCTTCATCAGGCCGTCGCGGTCCAGCGCCAGCCGCAAGGCGCGCCAGCCCATGGCCGGATTGTCCTCCAGCTCCTCCTCATCGTCGCGGGACATGTAGGGCAACGCCTTGTCGCCGCCGATGTCGACAGTGCGGAAGATCACCGGCCGGTCGCCCGCGGCATCGAGGACGTCTCGATAAAGCCGCTGCTGCTTTTCCCGCTGCGGCAAAGTGGCGGAGACGAGGAACTGGAATTCGGTGCGGAAGAGCCCGATGCCGTCCGCCCCCACGATGTCCAGCGCCTGCGCATCCTCACGCAGCCCGGCATTGACCATCAGTTCGATCCGCTGGCCGTCGACGGTGACGGAGGGCAGGTCGCGCATCGCCGCGAATTCGGCCCGGCGCTTCTGCGTCACATGCAGCTTGTTCTCGAACGCCTCGTCCATGTCGGGCGTCGGGCGGATCAGCAGGGCATTGGCGCCCACATCCATCAGGATCAGGTCGCCCTCGTTCACCTGATGGCGGATGTCGCGCACGCGGCCCAGCACCGGCACGCCCATGGCCCGGGCCACGATGGTGACATGGGCGGTCAGCGACCCTTCCTCCAGGATCACGCCCTTCAGGCGCCGCCGGTCATATTCCAGCAGCTCCGCCGGTCCCAGGTTGCGCGCGATCAATATGGCGTCCTGCCGCAATCCCAGTTGCGCCGCCGTTCCCAACTGCCCCGACACGATGCGCAGCAGCCGGTTCGCCATATCCTCCAGATCGTGCATCCGGTCCTGAAGCAGCGGGTCGTCGATCTGGCGCATGCGCATCCGGGTGCGCTGCTGCACGCGCTCGATGGCGGCCTCGGCGGTCAGGCCACTGTCGATCGCCTCGTTGATCCGCCTGATCCAACCCTCGTCATAGGCGAACATCTTGTAGGTTTCGAGCACCTCCTGATGCTCGCCCTCCGTGCCGAACTCGGCCGTGCCGGTCATCCGGTCGATCTGCTCGCGCATCTTGGTGAAGGCGGAAATCACGCGCTGCCGCTCGGCCTCCGTATCCTCGGCGACGGTATGTTCGATATGCACGCGCGGCTGGTGGAACACCGCATGGCCGCGCGCCATGCCCATGACAAGCTGCAACCCGTGCAGGACCGACGTGCCCGTATCCTGCACGCGCGAGTCCGTCGGGCCATCGTCGGCCAGTTCGGCATTGGCGATCAGTTCGGACAACACCATCGCCACGGTCTGGAGCGCCTCGATCTCCACCTCCTCATAACGGCGCGGCTCGACATGCTGGACGCAGAGCACGCCGATGGCGCGCTCCCGCCGCACGATCGGCACGCCGGCGAAGCTGTGGAACAGTTCCTCCCCCGTTTCCGGGCGATAGCTGTAATCGGGGTGCGAGGCCGCCTCGTCCAGGTTGAGCGTCTCGACATTGGTGGCGATCATGCCGACCAGACCCTCGCCCATCGCCATGCGGGTGACGTGCACGGCCTCCTGCTTCAAGCCCCGCGTCGCGAACAGTTCCAGCAGCCCTTCGCGCACCAGATAGATGGAGCACACCTCGCTCGACAGCGATTCCCCGATAATCTCCACCACCTTGTTCAGCTTCGCCTGCGCGCTGGTGCGCGCGGCCATGACTTCCTGCAGGCGGATGAGGATTTGGCGGGCGGCGGCGGCGGGCGTGCTGGGCATGTGCCAAGCGCTAACAGATCGCGCGTCCGCTTTCCAAGGCGAATATGCGCGGTTCCAGCGGATTTTCCGTCTATGGATATGGCGGAAATGGACGAGGCTTTCGTTTACAGTCTTAAAATCTCGAAAGTCAGCGAGTCAGGGAGACGAGCATATGGCAGAAATCGATACTAAAGCCTTCGAACAGGATCTGATCGACCGCGGCTATTCCCGCCGCCAGATGGGCAAGGTGGCGGCCCTGCTGGGCGCGGGCGCGGCCGCCCTGCGCGTCACCGGCGCCATGGCGCAGCAGGCGGCGAAGCCGGTGGAAGGCGCGGTGCGCATCGGCGCCAATGAATGCTGGACCGGCCCCTTCCCCGTCGCCGCCGAAGCCGCGTTCAAGCTGGTGCAGGAAGGCAATCGCTACGAACCGAATGACGAACATGCGAAGCTGTTCGCCGCCGTCGCCGCCGTGGAGGGCATCCCGGCCGACCGCATCACCGCCTGGCCGGGCTCCAGCGATCCGCTGAGCCGCGTCGCCGTCGCCTATGCATCGCCCACGCGCGGCATCGTCACCGGCAACCCTGCCTATGAGGCGATCTGGCGCACCGGCGACTGGCTGGGCGCGAAGGTGACGAAGGTGCCGCTCACCAAGGATTATGCCCATGACGTGAAGGCGATGCTGGCGGCCGATCCCAATGCGGGCGTCTATTATATCTGCTCGCCCAACAATCCGACCGGCACGATGACCCCGCTGGCCGACATCCAGTGGCTGGCCGACAACAAGCCCAAGGACGCGATCCTGGTCGTCGACGAAGCCTATATCCACTGGTTCGATGGCCCGAACGCCGCGAAGATGGCGGCCAGCCGCGACGACGTGCTGATCCTGCGCACCTTCTCCAAGCTGTTCGGCATGGCGGGCATGCGGCTGGGCCTCACTTTCGCCAGCCCCGCGATCATGGAAAAGATGATGCGCTATGACGGCGGGCAGGTGACGGCGATGCTGCCGATGACCGCCGTCGCCTGCGGGACCGTGTCGGTGGCGCAGGCCGACCTCATCAAGGCCCGCCGCGCGGAAATGGTCGCCAATCGCGAAATGGCCATCGCCCACCTCAGGAAGAAGGGGATCAAGGTCATCCCCGGCAGCCAGGCCAATATGTTCATGGTCGACTGGGGAAAGCCGGCCAAGGCCATGCAGGCTGCGATCCTTGCGGAAAAGGTGCAGATCGGGCGCAACTGGCCGATCTGGCCGAACGTGTCGCGCGTCTCGGTCGGCTCGGCCGATGAGATGAAGGCCTTCTGCGATGCCATCGACAAGGTTTGGAAAGCCTGATCCAGGTTAACGGCTCATAAAATTTCAGGAATCCGGAGGCGGCGCATTGTGGAAATGCGCCGCCTCCTTCGTTTCCCCCGGTGGAATATGCGCAGTTGATGGAACAACTAGGGGAACAGACGACATGACCATGATGTTGGAAAAGGACGCCCGCGAAGACCTGCTCGACCGGGGCTATTCCCGCCGCACGATCGGCAAGATTTCCGCTCTGATGGCGGCCGGGGCGGCTGCCGGCAACCTGTTGATCCAGCCCGCCCTCGCGCAGCAGCAGGCGGCGCGCGGGGTGAAGGGCGCGGTGCGCATCGGCGCCAACGAATGCTGGACCGGCCCGTTCGAACCGGGCGTTCAGGCCGCGGCCAGGGCCGCCGCCGTCGGCAACTGGTACGATCCCGACAATTACAAGGGCGACCTGATCGCCACCATCGCCAAGGTGGAGGGGATTCCGGAATCGCACATCATGCTGTGGCCGGGTTCGGGCGGGCCGCTGGTCAGCACGGTCGCGGCCTTCTGCTCGCCCACCAAGGGCCTCGTCACCGCCGATCCGACCTTCGAATCCGCCTGGCGCACCGCCGATTATCTGAAGGCCCCCATCGCCAAGGCCCCCCAGGCCATCGGCAAGGGGCACGATGTCAAGGCGATGCTGGCCGCCAATCCCAATGCCGGGCTCTATTATATCTGCACGCCCAACAATCCGACCGGCACCATCACGCCGCTGGCCGACATCGAATGGCTGCTGGCGAACAAGCCCAAGGATTCGTTCCTGCTGGTCGACGAAGCCTATATCCACTGGTTCGACGGCCCGAACGCCGCGAAGCTGGTGGCGGGTCGCAAGGACCTGATCGTCATGCGCACCTTCTCCAAGCTGTTCGGCATGGCGGGCGTGCGCCTCGGCCTGACCTTCGCGGACCCCGAAGTGCAGAAGCGCATCAGCCTGTTCGGCCCGACGGCGGGCGGTCTGTCGATCACCGCCATGGCCTGCGGCAATGCGGTCTATCCCGAAGCCGGCCTCATCAAGGCACGCCGCGCGGAAATGATCGCGAACCGCGAGGAAACCATCGCCTGGCTCACCAAGAAGGGCATAGAGGTGCACCCCGGCAGCGAGGCCAATATGTTCATGGTCGACTGGAAGACCAAGCCGGCCAAGGAGATGCAGGCCGCCCTGATCGCCACGCCGGAAAAGGTGCAGATCGGGCGCAACTGGCCGATCTGGCCCACCGTCTCGCGCGTGACAGTGGGTTCGGCCGACGACATGGCGAAGTTCCGCGCCGCCGTGGACAAGGTGTACAAGGCCTGATTTCCTTCCCCCGGGTCGCAGAAAGGGCGTCCGGTATATCCGGGCGCCCTTCTTTCCATCCTGGGGGAAATCCAAGGCATTTTCCTCCCGTGGCCGGGAGGGCGATGTCCGCTCTGCGGCCCGACCTAGAGCCAATCGACATTCAGATGATGACGAGCCGAAAATGGTGTTTTTCCGTGACCCGGAGCGCAGCCTACTCAAAGTAGGTGAGCACCGGAAGCACGGAAAAGCGTCATTTGCAGGCCGTCAGGGCTGAATGTCGATTGGCTCTAAGCCATGCCCGCCGAAGTCTCGCACAGAGCCTTGAACTGCTCGGCCATCTGGTCCCAGCCGGGGTGGAATCCCATCTCCTCATGCTTCGCCATCGCTCCGGCATCCCAATGCCGGGCCGTCGCGGTGAAGCGCGTCCCCTCCCCCTCCACGGCAAAGCTCCAGATCGCCGTCATGAAGGGCGTCTGCGGTATCCAGCCGGAGGCATAGGCGTCGGTCGTCACCACCTTCTCCTGCGGCACCACCTCCAGCACGATGCCTTCCATCGGCCCCGTGTCCTCGCCATTTGGGCCGAACATCCGCACCGCGCTCCGCCCGCCCGGCCGCAGATCCTCCTCGATCACCTCGGCGCGCCAAGGCTTCGGACAGAACCATTGGTCCTTGAGGTCCGTCCATACCTTCCACACGATTTCGCGCGGGGCGGCGATGTGACAGGTCACCGATAGTTCGAATTCCGCCGCGCTCATGCCGGCCTCCCCTCGAACGCCGCCTTCATCCGGGCGGTATCCAGCTTCTGCATGGTCATCATCTCGTTCATCATCCGCTGGATGCCGGGCCGGTCGCCGGTCTTGTAAAGGTCCATGATCTCCTGCGTCACCAGCTGCCAGGACAGGCCATATTTGTCCTTCAGCCAGCCGCACGGGCCCGGCGAGCCGCCATCGGCGGTCAGGGCATTGAAATAACGGTCGATCTCCGCCTGATCCCGACAGGCGACGGACAGCGAGACCGCCTCTGTGAAAGGAAATTTCGGCCCGCCGTTCAGCGCCTGATAGCTTTCCCCGAACAGGGTGAATTCCACCAGCAGCACGTCCCCGCCCTTGAACGGACTGGGGCTGGGATTATCGTCGGGATAGCGGCTGATGAAATCCACCGATCCCCCGAACAGGGATGTGTAGAAGCGCGCGGCCTCCTCCGCCTGCCCGTTATACCACAGGCAGGGTGAAATCTTCGACATGGTTCCTCTCCTTATGCTGTGCCGGATCGCATGCCCACCAGCGCGAACATCGCGCCCTGGGGGTCGGTCGCCTGGATGATCCAGGCCCCGCCCGGCACCTCCATCGGGCCGTTCAGCACGGTTCCGCCGCCGGCCTTCACCTTCTCCGTCGCGATGTCGATGTCCGGCACGACGAAGTAGAAGAGCCAGACCGGCACCGGCACCTCCGGGGGACGGGCCATGATGCCGCCCGTCATGCTCTGGAAATCGGTGCCGCCGGTCTGGGAGACGAGCTGATAGCTGCCCATTTCCCCCATATCCATGGCCTCGCCCTTCGCCCAGCCGAACTGCCCGGTGTAGAAGGCCAGGTCGGCGTCGAAAGCGCCGCTGTAAAGTTCATGCCAGCCGACATGACCGTTCGCCATCGGTGGCGCGGGCTCCATCCCGTCGGGACTGGACCCCTTGAGCAGCATGAACGCCGCCCCGCCCGGATCGCTCATCACCGCGAAGCGCCCGACGCCCGGAATGTCCTCCGGCGCGCGCTTCACGCTGCCGCCCGCCCCAGCCAGCCGCTTCGCATCCGCATCCACATCGGCCGAACCGACATAGCCACCCCACCAGGGCGACATGCCGCGATCCTTCGCTTCGGCCGGAATGGACATGATCCCGCCCATCGGCCCGGCGCTGCCCGACACGACCTGATAGGGATCATCGGTCCGCTCCCCGCCAAAGGGTTGCGCGGTCCAGCCGACGATGTCGCCATAGAAGGCGATCGCCGCCTGCGGATCGCTGGTCATCAGTTCATACCAGAAGAATTTTCCGTTCAGGTCGGTCATTTCCAGCCTCCCTCAAGCCCAGTTTTCGATTCCTGCCCTCAGGCCCTGGCGTCGAGCAGCACCTCGAACCCGCCATAGATCAGCCGCGCACCGGCGAAAGGCATGTCTTCCCCTTCCTTCGGCTCCATCCGCGGATCGTTCATGACCTTCTCCGCCCCTGCATCGCGAGTCGCCTTGTCGGGCCATTCGATCCAGGAAAAGACGACCTCCTCATCCTCCTCCGCGATCACGGCGGTGCGGAAATCGTTGACCTTGCCTAGCTTGACGTCGTTCGCCCAGCATTCCACGACCCGCAGCGCGCCATGTTCGATGAAGATCGGCGCGGCATAGGCCGCCACTTCCCTGTACCGCTCCTTGTTGCCCTTGGGCACGGGGATCACGAAACCGTCCATATAGCTCATCGTTTCTCTCCTTAAGGAAAGGCGGAGTTCAGGCAGCGGCTTCCTTGTTCACCGCCAGCGCCGCTTCCATATCCATCCACGCCACTTCCCAGATATGGCCGTCCAGGTCGGCAAAGCTGCGGCCGTACATGAAGCCATGGTCCTGCCGGGGATTGGGCTCCGCACCGCCCGCCGCCAACGCCTTCTCCGTCGTCCGGTCGACATCGGCGCGGCTCGCCTCGCTAAGGGCAAGCAGCACCTGCGCCGTTTCATGCGCGTCCGGAATGCGACGCGGCGTGAAGCCGGCAAACCGCTCCCGCGTCAGCAGCATCACGTGGATATTGTCGGAAAAGCTCAGCATCTGCGCGCTGTCGTCCGCAAAATCATTGTTCCGGACCGCGCCCACCGCCTCGTAAAAGGCGATCGAGGCAGCCAGATCCTTCACCGGCAGGTTGACGAAAATCATTTTCGGAGCGGGGGCGTTCGGCATCACACATCTCCTTGGGATCATCCTGGCCTGTGACCTTTTCCCGACTCACCGGCTTGAACTTTATGCACTGGTAGATTATATTATACAACCTATAAGTTAGGAAAAATAACTAAGGATTTCCTCTCGTGAAAAAGCGGGCCTATCAGGATGGTTGTGCAACGGCCCATGCGCTGGACCTGATCGGGGATCGCTGGGCCATGCTGATCATGCGGGAATTGATGCTCGGCCCCAAGCGTTTCACCGATTTGCGCGCCAGCCTGCCCGGAATCAGCGCCAATGTGCTGACGCAAAGGCTGGAGGAGCTGGAAGCGGCCAGCATCCTCATCCGCCGCCGCCTGCCCCCGCCCGCCGCCAGCCAGATTTATGAGCTGACGGAATGGGGCCGCGAGTCGGAGATATTGTTCCAGGTGCTGGGACGCTGGGCATCCCGCTCTCCCACGATGCAGCCCGGCATGCCGATGAGCAATGCGTCGGTGATCCTGTCGATGCGCACGATGATCGACCGCGACCGCATAGGCGATCTGGACGCCACCATCGGCCTGCGCTTCGGGGAGGAGGAGTTCCGCCTGACCCTGAAGGATGGCGATTTCACCGCCGTGCGCGGCGAAGCGGGCGGTGCGGACGCGATCTTCTGCGGCGACCAGAATGGGCTGGCCGCCGTGATCTATGGCGGCCTGACGTTCGAGGACGTGGCCGACTCGCTTCAGGTGGAGGGGGACAGGGCCCTTGCGGCACGCTTCGTCCGCCTCTTCCCCTTGCCGCCAAAGGCACCTTCGACGGCCACGCCAGCTTCATGAGGCCCCATAATCCTCCCCATGCCGGGCATGGGGAGGATTCATCTCCGCTCAATGCCCGGCGTTCAAAATCCCGAACACCTGGTCAAACTCCCCGCGCCGCTCCGCTTCGCGCAGGAACTTCACCCGTTCGACGCAGATTTCCTCCAGCGGCGGCTGCTGCGCCAGCAGCCCCATGACCTCCGCTATGAATTCGTCCAACGGCATCATCTGCGGATTTTCCGCATGGCCGGGCATCAGGTCGGTCTGCACTCCCGGCGGCGCCAGTTCGATCACCTCGAGATTGCTGCCCCTGAGCTGATGCCGCATCGACTGCGACCAGCTATGGAGCGCCGCCTTGGTTGCGCTGTAGGTGGGAGTGGCCGCCAGCGGGACGAAGGCCAGACCCGACGTCACCGTCATCAGCGTCGCCGCCTCCAGCCCCAGCAGATGCGGCAGCAAGGCATGGGTCAGGCGGATCGGCCCCAACAGGTTCGTGGCGACGGTGGCCTCCGCTATGGCAAGGTCGATCCGCTCCTCCACAACCATGATCCCGGCATTATGGATCACGACATTGAGCGCGGGGAAGTCCGCGACCAGCTTTCCGGCGAAGGCCGCGATCGCCGCCGCGTCCTCCATGTCGACGGTCAGGGCTGCCATGCCCGGATGCTCCGCCGCCACGGCGTCCAGCGCCGCCTGCCGCCGCCCGGCGATGATGACCTGATTGCCGGCCGCATGGAATTCATGCGCCAGCGCCGCGCCGATGCCGGAACCGCCGCCGGTGATGAGGATGGTGTTGCCGCTCTTACGCATGGTCTTCTCCTTTTGCGATGGTGTGACCGGCAATCTAGAGCTACACTCTCTTTTTGAAAGAAGGCACCGAAAAGTGCCATACGCACCAAGAGGTGAGAAATGGAAAATCCGTTGCAAAAACGTTTTGCCCCCGCTGAAATCGCCGAAGCGGAAGCCTTTATCGACACCAATCCCGAAGCGCCGCTGGACCCTCGGATCGAACGACTCGTCAACGATCTGATCGGCCGGGTCGCGGATAAATGGACGCTGCTGGTCCTCGAACTGCTGGAGGAAAGGGGCACGCTCCGCTTCACCCGCATTGCCGAACAGGTGGAAGGCATCAGCCAGAAGATGCTGACCCAGACATTGCGTCAGATGGAGCGCGACGGCCTCGTCATCCGCACCGTCCATCCCGTGGTGCCGCCGCGCGTCGAATATGCGCTGACGCCGCTCGGCAACAGCCTCAGCGCCGCCTTTTGCGGCGTCTGGGTCTGGGCGGAGCGCAATCTGGAAGCGGTGGAGGAAGCCCGACGCCGTTTCGACACACGCGACTGAGGGATCATTGCGCGGGAATGAAGGTTTCCCGCATGGGCGTCAGCGGGAATGTCGGCACCTCGACCCGTACCGGAGCGCCGGGCACCAGAGCCGATGGCGGCGTCCCCGGCGCACCGGGCGCAAAGCCGGCCGCGATCTCCCTGGGAGGGGTCGGCGGCGGCGGCAGCGGCGTTGGCGACACCACCACGCTCACCGTCCCGCCGAAGCGCGACTGCCATTCGGCCAGCCGCAGCAGATAATCGGCATAGGCGGCGTAGAATTCCTGGAACGGCTTTTCCAATTGGGTGAGCGCTTCGGGCGCATAGGCCAGCAGCTGGTTCGACGGCATGGCCAGTATCTTCGCCCCCACCTCTATGGCCACGGGGCAGAAGCTCTTCGTCACCGGCGGCAGTGCAAAGAAATTATAGACGACGGTGTTGAGCAGTTCCCGCGCCTTCAGCCCGCCCTGACCGTAAGCGACATAATAATTGCGGTCGACCGCCGCGTTCGCTTCGCGCAGGGCCGCCTCATGCACATGCAATATCCGGTTATACTGGATGCGCGCCGGTTCGTTCACGCCATGACAGGAAAGCGCCGCGACGTTCAGCGCCATGCGCACGTGCCACAGCGCCGTATTGGCCGTCACGCCACGATTGGGCGTCAGATATTTGCCGTCCTCGCCCACTTCCGGAATGCCCATTTCCTCGACCGCCCCCATCGGCGGCAGGGGCTTTATCGTGGGCACCACCGGGGGTGGCGGCGTGGGCGGCGCCTTCTTCTCGGGCGTGGAACAGCCTGCGATCAGCGCGAGCGCGGCGACAGATGCAAACTCACAGAAACGGCGAACAACGGTACGCGGCGGCACCCTGGCATCCCTTTGATCATTATCCGGACGTCACAACTCATCGCAGAGCGAAGCGTTCCTGACGACCAAAGCGGGCTCGGCTCGTCCGGGGAGGGATTCGGTTCGTCCCATTTGCCCCACGGCGCGCACCTGCGAAGGGAATGCGGTATGCCCCCAGCCGCCGCGTCAAAATCGGACGCCGGTCGCGCGCTCCAAGTTTTTGTTGCGTATCCTTTGAAGCAGAAAACCGGTCCCGCTTTTCTGCACGATGCCCTAGATGCGCCGTTCCAGCGCCGCCGCCGCTTCGTCCATCAATTGCGCGATGATGTCGGCCACCGGCTCCTCCTTCGACACCATGCCCACCGACTGCCCGGCCATCAGCGAACCGCCCTCGACATCGCCGTCGATCACGGCGCGGCGAAGCGCACCCGCCCAATAATGTTCGATCTGGAGCTGCGCCTCGCCCATGTCGACCGCGCCGCTGTCGAGCAGATTGGCGACCTCCCGCTGCTTGGCCGTAAAGGCCTCGGTTCCCGCATTTTTCAGCGCCCGCACGGGGATGACCGGCAGGCGTGGGTCGATCTGCACGCTGGCGATCGCATCGCGGGCCGATGCGCGGAAAAAGGCCTTCTTGAAGTTCGGATGGGCGATGCTCTCGACCGCGCAGGCAAAGCGGGTGCCCAGCTGCACGCCCGCCGCGCCCATTTCCAGATAGCCGGCGATCAGTTCGCCACGCCCGATGCCGCCGGCGACGAATACGGGAAGCTGCGACGCCATTTCCGGCAGGATTTCCTGCGCCAGCACGCTGGTCGACACCGGGCCGATATGCCCGCCCGCCTCCATGCCCTCGATCACCAGCGCATCCACGCCGGAACGCGCCAGCTTCTTGGCCAGCGCCAGCGCGGGAGCGAAGCAGATCAGCTTCGCGCCCTTCTCCTTGATCGCCTCGATACTGCCCTTGGGCGGCAGGCCGCCGGCGAGGACGACATGGCCGACCTCATGTTTCGCGCAAACCTCGATCAGCTCGAAAAGCTGCGGGTGCATGGTGATGAGGTTGACGCCGAAGGGCTTGCCCGTCAGCGCCTTGGTCGCCGCGATCTCCCTGTCGAGCAGCTCGGGAGTCATGGCCCCGCAGGCGATCACGCCGAAGCCGCCCGCATTGGAGATGGCCGCAACCAGATTGCGCTCCGACACCCAGCTCATCGCCCCGCACAGGATCGCAACCTCGCAGCCCAGAAATTCAGTGCCGCGGGCCATCAGGGAAGCGAGTTTGGCATTGGTCATGTTCAAGCCCTTAGAATCATAAAGCCCCTCCCCTTCAGGGGAGGGGTTGGGGTGGGGGTTCTCCCCACGCGCTATTTTGTGGGGCAGTCCCCCACCCCCGGCCCCTCCCCTGAAGAGGAGGGAAGGAAAGGTCAAGCGAC
>NZ_JAINEZ010000097.1:0-17736 GCF_019873065.1 Sphingobium sp. PNB | reverse complement strand
GCGGCCATGGGCTGGGGCGGGGGCGGGGCGTCGGAGCGGTCGGCCTGCGCCTGATCCTCCGGACAGAGCATGTCGAGATAGGCGGCGAAATCCTGCGCCACCACGCGGGCGAGAGCGGCGTCGCTGCCCTGCGGCGGGCTGTCGGCCATGCGGTCGAGGCGGGAGAGCATCGACATGGCGAGGCGGTTGTCGTGGCGGTGGCGGGTGATTTCGCCTGCGTCCATGTCCTTGCGGATCACCTCCTCATGGCCGGTGAGGGCGCGGGCGAGCAGATCGTCGGCGAGGCGGGCGCGGGCGATGAGGATGGCGGCGTCCCAGCCGAGGCGAAAGGCCGCGCCGTCGCGGCGGATGCGCAGGGCATAGGCCGAGCGCGGGCTGATGTGGGCGGCTTCGCAGGCGGAGAGAATGATGCCGGTGGCGGCGAGGGTTTCAAGGAAGGCGCGTTGGCGAGCGGGGCTCCAGCCGTCGGCGCGGATCTGCTGCGCGGGGGTGGGGAGGGGAGGGAATTGGCAGGTCATGGCAAGGCTCCGGTTTAAGGGAGGGTTTGCCGGGACGGTATCAAAGGGTAGGGGTTGTAGGACAGAACAAAACGGGAATGGAGGCATTAGCCGTTCTTGCGCCCCTCTATGATCTTCCGCAGCATCGCCATAACCTCGTCATGAGGGATTCCCGGTTTATGGCATGCAAGCGCCTTCTCGACCTTGGCGCGAAACCATGTGTCATAGGCCTCGGCTTCTTCGGTGGTTGCGAATTCGGACACTATGGGGTCGAGTTCAGGCATTACGCGAATTTATCAGGGATTTGTGTGGGCGCAATGACAGCTCACCATGTGTCGCACCATCACCCCGCCTCATTGAGAGAGACAGGGTTGCTTTCAACTTAGGTCTAAGCAAGTTAGGCGGATGCAGACCAATCCTAACGCTCACATCTTAAGCTACATCGCTCAATATCTCAGCAAAGAGCCAACGTTCGCTCTGATGATTTCGGGAGAATGGGGGGCTGGCAAGACGTTTTTAGTCAGATCGGTATTCCAAGGTCGTTCGGACATCCTGTATGTAAGTTTGAATGGCACAGCGAAAACCTCCGAGGTTATAGAGCGGTTGTATCTGGCTGCGTATCCAGTCTTTGCCGATAAAACTATGAGAGCACTCGGTAGTATCGCTCGAACGGTGGGCGGTGTATTCCGATTAAAATCGGACTTAAAGTTCGAAGACTTATTTGATCTCGACAGATACAAGATTTTGGTTCTTGATGATATTGAAAGATCGCTCTTATCTCCTCAAGAAATTCTGGGATTCATTAACAATTTTGTTGAACACGATTCAAAGCACGTTATATTAATCGCAAATGAAAACGAACTTGAAAATAAACCAAACTATAAACAAATCCGAGAGAAAGTTGTAGGTTCTCTTTAAATGTCAGACCGGATTATGAAAATTCTCTTGGAAAATTCAACCATATATCTTCTGAGCCATATAGGGATTTTTTGCATAAAACTAAGCCAAATCTCGTAAATATTCTCCAAGGAGGCGGATTCCGGAATTTGCGTGTCGTTAAGTATGTTTTGGACGAATTTGAACCTATCTTTAATCAAATGCACAAGGCGAAAATTGGAGATGATGATGCTATAAATATGTTTATAACGTTCTTCATACTTGATTACGCATATAGGACTGGATTAATTAGTCGTGAAGATCTTATAAAGAGAAACACGGACAGTTTTGCTATGGCTTTTTTACGAAGCACGGACAAGTATGATCCTACTTCGCTTGATAAGTTGAATGAGATGTTTCCGAACATCGATTTACTTTCGAATGAATTCGATAGTGAATTTCTAGTGGAGAAGATCTGTGATGGTCGCCACAATGATAAAAATCTCGAGCGTACACTGGGTGATATTTTAGGAAAAAGTAATTCTACCAGCAATCCTGAGTGGAGAAATCTCTGGTATTTTCTTCATCAAAATGACGATGTTATAGAAGAATCATTTAATAGGATGATGTCGAATTTTAATTTAAGAAATTATGACGATGCGGGAGTCATATTTCACGTATTTGGTATTCTCCATCAAATGAGAGAAGTAGGGCTGTTGAATTGGTCGGCATCTCGAATTGTACGGGAAGGTAAAAAATTCATATCCGACAAGGCCAAGGCGCGCACCTTACCCCTGCTTGGAAATGACTACATCACGGGCCTTCGCCATGGCGCAGCGCATGGCCTGGGCTTTTCGTCCATCAAGGAACCCGGCTTTCAAGAGTTAGTAGCATTCTATAGAGCTAAATCCGACGAAGTTCGAGATAGCCTAATCTTGGAAGAAATGAAATGCATTCTCGAGGCGACCACCTTTGATCTTAACAACTTCCGAGGGATAATTCTCCAAGGCGGGCGAGAAGACAACGTTTATAATAGGCCATTTTTGCATAAAATCAGCGCGAGCAAATTCTGCGCGTCGTTGATGAAGGAGGATGCCAAGCAACAATGGGAGATTCTATCTGCTTTAGGCAGCAGATATGATAACTCACCTTATCTAGAAGTTGTTACGGGCGAATTAGCTTGGCTGACACAGATTAAAAAAATCCTATCCAAGGAGGCGAAAAAAGCATCAAAGAGCACAAGATTTCGACTAAACAAGCTCGTTGAGTGGCATATCGACAAAGTGCTCCAACCTCAACAGATGGAGCAGAAGGACGACTGAACTTCCTTCAGGATCTTCTTCTCCCCATTCACTCCGCCGCCACAGCCTCCAACCCCAGCAACGGTGCCAGATAGCGCCCGGTAAAGCTCCGGGCGTTCTTCGCGACCTTTTCCGGGGTGCCTTCAGCGACGACTTCGCCGCCCTTGACGCCGCCTTCCGGGCCCATGTCGATGATCCAGTCGGCGGTCTTGATGACGTCGAGATTATGCTCGATCACGACCACGCTGTTGCCCTGTTCGACGAGGGCGTGGAGGACTTCCAGTAGCTTGCGGACGTCCTCGAAATGGAGGCCGGTGGTGGGTTCGTCCAAGATATAGAGCGTGTTGCCGGTGGCTCGGCGGGAGAGTTCCTTGGCGAGTTTGACGCGCTGGGCTTCGCCGCCGGACAGGGTCGTCGCCTGCTGGCCGACCTTGATATAGCCCAGGCCCACTTCGGCCAGCATCGCCATCTTGTCGCGGATGGGGGGGACGGCCTTGAAGAATTCCACCGCATCCTCGACCGTCATGTCGAGGACGTCGGCGATGGACTTGCCCTTGAACTTCACTTCCAGCGTCTCGCGATTGTAGCGGGCGCCGTGGCAGACGTCGCAGGTGACGTACACGTCCGGGAGGAAGTGCATCTCTATCTTGAGCACGCCGTCGCCCTGGCAGGCTTCGCAGCGGCCGCCCTTGACGTTGAAGCTGAAGCGGCCGGGCTTGTAGCCGCGCGCCTGCGCTTCGGGGAGGCCGGCGAACCAGTCGCGGATGTTGGTGAAGGCGCCGGTGTAGGTCGCCGGGTTGGAGCGGGGGGTGCGGCCGATGGGCGACTGGTCGATGTCGATCACCTTGTCGCAATGTTCGAGGCCCGTCACCCTGTCGTGCGGGCCGGCGACGATGCGGGCGCCGTTGAGGGTGCGGGCGGACGCCGCATAGAGGGTGTCGATGGTGAAGCTGGACTTGCCCGAGCCCGATACGCCGGTGATGCAGGTGAAGGTGCCGAGCGGGATGCTGGCGGTGACATTTTGCAGGTTGTTGGCGCGGGCGTTGTGGACGGTGAGTTTCTTGCCCGATCCCTTGCGGCGGCGGGGCGGGACTTCGATGCGGCGGGCGCCGTTCAGATAGTCGGCGGTCAGGCTGTCCTTGTGCGCGAGCAGTTCGTTCAGGGTGCCCTGCGCGACGATGGTGCCGCCGTGGACGCCCGCGCCCGGCCCCATGTCGACGATATAGTCGGCGGTGCGGATCGCGTCCTCGTCATGTTCCACGACGATGACGGTGTTGCCGAGGTCGCGCAGGCGCTTGAGCGTGATGAGCAGGCGGTCATTGTCGCGCTGGTGCAGGCCGATGGAGGGTTCGTCGAGGACGTAGAGGACGCCCGACAGGCCGCTGCCGATCTGCGAGGCGAGGCGGATGCGCTGGGACTCGCCGCCGGACAGGGTGCCGCTGGTGCGGTCCAGGTTCAGATAGTCGAGGCCGACATTGTTGAGGAAGCCGAGGCGCTCCACGATTTCCTTGAGGATGGCGCGGGCGATCTGGTTCTGCTGATCGTTGAGGCGGCTGGGGAGGGTGGAGAAGAAACCGAGCGCGTCCA
This sequence comes from Sphingobium sp. PNB, assembly GCF_019873065.1. Classification (NCBI taxonomy): domain Bacteria; kingdom Pseudomonadati; phylum Pseudomonadota; class Alphaproteobacteria; order Sphingomonadales; family Sphingobiaceae; genus Sphingobium; species Sphingobium sp. PNB. The sequence goes on along the minus strand of NZ_JAINEZ010000097.1, from coordinate 13,475 downwards.
CCACCGAGCGGCGGGTGGACATGGAGATGTCTTCCCCCGCGATCTTCACCGCCAGCGCCTCCGGCTTGAGGCGGGCGCCGTGGCAGGTCTCGCACGGCATGGCGGTCTGGTATTTGCTGAGTTCCTCCCGCATCCAGGCGGATTCGGTCTGGAGGAGGCGGCGGTTGAGGTTGCCGATGACGCCTTCGAAGGGCTTTTTCACCTCATAGCTTTTCTTGCCGTCGACGAAGCGCAGGGTGACGGGCCGGCCGGCGGTGCCGTGGAGGATGATGAGCTTCACCTCCCCCGGCAGGTCGGCCCAGGGGGTGTCGAGGGAGAAGCCGAACTCCTTCGCGAGGGAGCCGAGAACCTGCATATAATAGGGGCTGGGCGGGTTGGACTTGGCCCAGGGGACGACGGCGCCCTTCTTGAGGCTGAGGGCTTCGTTGGGGACGACGAGTTCGGGGTCGAACTCCTGCCGTTCGCCCAGGCCGTCGCAGGCGGGGCAGGCGCCCTGCGGGGCGTTGAAGGAGAAGAGGCGCGGTTCGATCTCCGCTATGGTGAAGCCGCTGACGGGGCAGGCGAACTTCTCGCTGAAGACGATGCGGTTGGCGGGGATGCCTGCGCCCTTGAGGTTGCCGGTGGATTCCGCTTCGACCTCGCGGCCGGGGACGGCGCCGTCCGCGAGGTCGACATAGGCGAGGCCGTCGGCGAGTTTCAGGGCTTGTTCGAAGCTGTCGGCGAGGCGGGTGGCCATGTCGTCGCTGACGGCGAGGCGGTCGACCACCACTTCGATGTCATGCTTGTATTTCTTATCGAGGGCGGGGGCGTCCTCGATGGCGTAGAGTTCGCCGTCGATGCGGACGCGGGTGAAGCCGGCCTTCTGCCACTCCGCCAGTTCCTTGCGATATTCGCCCTTGCGGCCGCGGACCACGGGGGCGAGGAGGTAGAAGCGCGTTCCTTCGGGCAGCTGCATCACGCGGTCGACCATCTGGCTGACCGTCTGGGCGCTGATGGGGAGGCCCGTGGCGGGCGAATAGGGGATGCCGACGCGCGCCCAGAGGAGGCGCATATAGTCGTAGATCTCCGTCACGGTGGCGACCGTGGAGCGCGGGTTGCGGCTGGTCGTCTTCTGCTCGATGGAGATGGCGGGGGAGAGGCCGTCTATATGTTCGACGTCCGGCTTCTGCATCATCTCCAGGAACTGGCGCGCATAGGCGGAGAGGGATTCGACATAGCGGCGCTGACCCTCGGCATAGATGGTGTCGAAGGCGAGGGAGGACTTGCCCGAGCCGGAAAGGCCGGTGATGACGATCAGGCTGTCGCGCGGAAGGTCGACGTCGACGCCCTTGAGATTATGCTCGCGTGCGCCGCGGACGCTTATGGTGGTCAGCATTCGGCAGACCTCTGCTGAGAAATTTGCGTGAGACTCATGGGGGCGTGTTGTTCCAGATTTGTTCTTGGGAGGCAAGGGCCGGTCGAGCGCAAGATAGGGACTGTGCGGCGAAAGGAAAAGGCGGCGGCTTTGCCCCCGCGCCGGGCTGGGTTAAAGGGCGGGGATGAGCGGGACTTTTGTTCGGATGCGGTTCGGCGCGCTGGGCGTCGCGATGGCGCTGGCGGCCTGTGGCGGGGGTGTGCGCTATCGGCCCGTGAGCGACGTGCCGGTGCGGGTGGGAAAGCCCTATAGCGTCAGGGGCGTGACCTATGTGCCTGCCGCCGATCCGGGCTATGATTATCTGGGCTATGCGAGCTGGTATGGCGGGGAGAGCGGGAACCGGACGGCCAATGGCGAGCGCTTCCGGCCGAAGGCGGTGACGGCGGCGCACGCGACGCTGCCCCTGCCGAGCTATGTCGAGGTGACGGCGCTGGAGACGGGGCGGACGATCCTGGTGCGGATCAACGATCGCGGGCCCTTTGCCGGGCGGGGGCGGATCATCGACCTGTCGCGCGGGGCGGCGGAGCAGCTGGGGATCAGGGCGACGGGCCATGCGCCGGTCAGGGTGCGCGTCGTGGAGCCGCCGGAGAAGGACCGCAGCAAGCTGCGCGAGGGGAAGGAGGCGCCGGAGCGGCCGGTCGTCGATGCGCGGACGCTCGCCAATTTGCGGGCGCAGCTTGCCGCGCAGGGGCGGTGATGTCGTTCGTGGAAGAATGTCGTCCGTTCGTCCACGGCTGATGTTGCCGGGCGTGATGGATGGGCGGATCATCGAATGGGGAAAACGGTCGTTGCGCACCCGCGCTATGATGCGGTTCGACATGGCGACGATCTGGCTATGGATCGACTGGCCACGGGCCGTATCGCCGCAAGATGATTGAAAGAGATCCCGGAGAGCCCGACAGCTTCCTGGATGCACTCCCGGCCTTTCCCTTGCGCCGGGGGTGTTTTTATGTGCGCGAATTGTTGAACGATTGTAATTTTACGCTACGGAACAGTTGTTTTTCTGTCGTAAAATTGTCGTTTGTCCCCGTGAGACTGTATTTGGTCGACAGGAGCGCCGTTGGCCGACAGGGACAGGCGCCGGTCGAAAGCGAAAAGCGATGCATTTGCAACGCGCCTAAACAAAATGGGCGAAGACAGAGACGATGATCTGTTGAGGCCTTCTCTTCTCTTCGCTTGAGGTCTGCACCGCGCCCCACGCGGCCAGGCCGACAAAAGCATAGCGTTGAGGAGACAATTGCCATGATCGCCATCAAGTTCACCGCTGCTCTCGCCGCCATGGCCGCCATGGGCGCCGCTGGCACGGCTTCCGCCATCGAATTCGAGTCCAACGGAAAGAGTGTCGAGGTCAGCTATCATGATCTGGACCTGTCGAAGACGAGCGACCAACGCGTCCTGAATGCCCGTATACGGCGTGCCGCGGCAAAGGTCTGCCCGCTTAACGATACCACGGCCGCGATCGAGAAGTGCCAGCAGGTTGCAGCCGCGCATGTTCGCGGCGCTGTGGACCTTGCCGTCGCCAAGGCTCAGAATGGGGAGCGCTTTGCCGATTTGGGCAAGTAAAAGCCGGTCGGCGCAGGCGCCTGAGTTATTCAATAGGTTTTTGGAAAAGGGCCCGGAATTCACCGGGCCTTTCCTTTTAGGGCGCGGACCGTTGCGGCTGCCCTTGCGGCGCTGCCCTCTATCGTCTTTGGCGGTTTCCCTTCCCATCTGCGATGGATTGAAGGGGTCAGCGGCCTGCCATGGCGCGGGCGTTGGTGAGATAGGTGCGGCCGATGCGGATTTCCGTGCCGTCCGCGAGGCAGGCTGACCAGACGCCGCTGCCGTCGTGGCGCAGCCGGGAGATATGGTCGCGGCGCACGATGTGGGAGCGGTGCAGGCGGACGAACTGCTGCGGGTCCAGCCGGTTTTCCAGCGAACTGATCGTCTGGTGCAGCAGATAGCTGTTGGCCCCCACATGCAGCCGCATATAGTCGCGTTCCGCCTCGATCCGGTCGATCTGGACCGCGCCGATGCGGATCAGTTCGGAACGGTGCGGCACCCAGAATTCCTCCGCCCATTCGGGTTCGTCCTGCGTGCTGGTGGCGGGGGAGGGGACGGTGCGGTTGCCCAGCGCCTGTTCGACGCGGTCGATGGCGCGGGACAGGCGTTCATGGGCGACCGGCTTCAGCAGATAGTCCACGGCGGCAAGGTCGAAGGCCTCCACCGCGAAACCTTCGAAAGCGGTGACGAAGATCACTGCCGGGCAGATGCCCATGCGCGAGGTCGCCCGCGCCACCCCGATGCCGTCGAGCAGGGGCATGGCGATGTCGAGCATCACCAGGTCCGGTTCCAGCCCCTCGATCAGGCGCAGCGCCGCCTCCCCGTCGCTGGCGGTGCCGACCAGCGCGATGCGGGGTTCGCGGGCGCAGAGCATCTGGAGGCGTTCGACCGCCAATGGTTCGTCGTCGACGATCAGCGTTCGGATGGGCATGGGTTCAACCTTTCACGGATTGCGCCAAGGATGGGGAAATTCCGTACCCTAGAGCAGATTCCGATCCGATTGCATCGGCTCGACTGCTCTAAGTTTTTGTTTTGTCGCGTTTTCCGAGTCGGCAGATGATTCCATCTGCTTGGAAAACGCTCCAGGCTGCGGCGACAGCATCCCTTGTGCCCCTACCCACCTGCGGTTGCTGGGGAGAAATGGATGCTGAAATAAGTTCAGCATGACGTCGCTTATATTTTCAAGTTGAATGTCGATACGGCCTAGCTCCGGCGGATGATGGGGAGGGTCAGGTCCACCGCGAAGCCTCCCCCGGCGCGCGGGCCATAGTCGATCCGGCCCTGTTCGCCGAAGCGGGCGGTCAGGCGGTCGCGCACATTGGCGAGGCCGATGCCGCTGCCCGCGTCCGCTTCGCTGGGCGGCTTGTCGCCATTGTCGGCGACGCTGATGTGGAGCATGCCCTCCTCCTCCCGCGCTTCGATGGCGATGGTCACTGGGCTGGAGGTGCGCGACACGCCATATTTGATCGCATTTTCCACCAGCGGTTGCAGGATCAGGCCGGGAACGCAGGCATTGAGCAGGGCGTCCGGGATGCGGATGCTGGTCGACAGGCGATCCGGGAAGCGCACCGCTTCGATGTCCAGATAGAGTTTCTGGAGATGCACTTCCTCCTCCAGCGAGACGTCCTCCAGCGGGTCGCCGGTCAGGCTGGTGCGGTAGAAATTGGAGAGGGAGAGGATCATCTGTTCCGCCTCGTCGCGCCGGTCCTTCATGACCAGCGAAGAGAGCGAGTTCAGCGTGTTGAACAGGAAATGGGGGTTCACCTGATAGCGCAGGGAGCGCAGTTCGGCCTGCTGGGCGGCGCGTTCCAGCCGGTCGGCGCGGCGTTCGACGCGATGCGCCTCGCTGGCGTAGGAGAGGGCGAGGTACAGGCCGGCCCAAGCGGCGAGGAAGAAATAGCGGCTGATCGCGTCCTCCACGATCTGCATCAGGGCGAAGCCCTGTTCGCTCGCATATTTCTGATAATCGGCGTCAGGAAACAGCGAGGCCGGGTCGTAGATGTTGAAGACGTAGAAATTGGCCGCCGCCGTCGCCAGCGCGAAAGGCGCGGCGAGCGAGAAGGCGGCGACGATGCGCGTCGTCAGCGGCTGGCGGTCGAAGCGGCGCAGGCAGAGATAGAGGACCCAGGTGACGACGATGCCGATCACCGTCACCACCGCGCGGCGCGCGGCCATGGCCCCCTGCGCCTCGAACCCCATGACGGAGGCGCGCAGCGTCACCAGCACCGCGTAGAAGAACCAGAAACCCAATATCGAATAAAGTGCGACCGTCGGCGGCACGCCAGGCTCGCCGTCCTCGTTTTTTATGCTCATGGGCGAAAGTCTAGGACAAGGCGCGGCGTCTGTCGCCCCTTGGCGGCGAAGCTGGTCGAAGGGTTCCATGCGTTGGTCGATAGGGGCGGCGGGCGGAACCCGCCCTTGCCGCCGTCCGTTTCATGGTTCGAGGCGCCGGCGCGCCAAAAAAGGAGAGCATGATGAGCGACAAGACCGATATTCGGCCCAACAGCCGCGAGGAAGCCGACGACAGGCGGCCTACCGACGCGCAGGACCATGCGGTGACGACGGAGGAGAAGCTGGACGAGGGATTGATGGACAGCATGGATGCGTCCGATCCGCCATCGGCGACCGCGCCGGGCGATCATGGCGATCCGGTGCCGTCTTCCGGTTTTCCGGAAGGCAGGGATCGGCCGGACGGCGAGGATCGGAAGGACGGGCGATAGACGATAGGGGAAATCGTGATATGATCGGTCGGGAGGGCAGCCGCGCGTTGCCCTCCGCAGGTGAGAGGAGCCACTTCATATGCCGACTTCCGCCACTCCCGCGATCGAACGCATTGCCCGCGTGCTGGCCGGGCGCCAGCTCAGCCTGAACGGCGAGGGCAACGATCCGCATGCGGCGAGCGCAGTCGATGCCAGTTGGCAGGACCATGTCGACGATGCCTATGCGATCCTGCACACGCTGCGGGAGCCCGATGCGCAAATGGCGCAGGCGGGCGACGTGGCCGTATGGCGCAGCATGATCGGCGCGGTGCTGGAGCGCAGGGCCGGGTAGGGCATTGCGCAGAAGCGCCTGTCCTGAGCCGGTCGGGGATGGGTGTTTTGCGCTGAAAAGGATGCGGCTGAAAACGATGCGACAGCGGAAAATTCGAGCGCGCGGCCTGCATCCGGTTTAACGCGGCGCGCTCCATGGCGGCGGCCGGGTTTGGGTCGCCCTTGCCGATCGGCCTGTCCTGCTTGCAGGGATCGGGAGCCGGGCCTCCGCCCTGGCGGATTTTCGGGCAGCTTGGTTGTGCGCGCATGAGCCATTCGCCGCATTCGAGCGCCTCGCAGGAAGATGCCCGTTTGGAGGAAAGCGGCTGCCGCCGGACAATGCCGGCGGGGGCTGGGCGGCGAACCGGCTGATGCTACTCGATTGGGCGCATTCATAAAAATTACATGTTGCGCTGCACAAGGAAAAATGATTCCCTGTGTCTGTCGGCAGAACCGGCGCTTAAGCTTGCAGTAACCATCGGGGGCGCATGTTCTGCTTACGACTTGAAGTCGGAGGGCAAAAGCATGGGCACGAGTGCAAGACCTGCGGACGGGGCGATTACCCTGGCGGAGTTGCGTGAATTCGCCAGTTTCCCGGCCGCCACGCAGCGTTACATCCGAAGATCGCTGGACATCGGACTTCATCGGCGCGACGCCATGAAGCTGTGGTCGCGCGACATGGTGGAGGAAGCCAGCATTCGCGCGCAGGCGCGGATCTACGGGCGGCTGGAGGAGATCAAGGCGCGGGTGCCCGATGACAGCGGCCTGGACCAGATGGAGCCTTTCATGGCGCCGCTGGTGACGGTTTCCGCCTTCGACCTGGGGCAGGACCGGTTGTGCAGCTTTTCCGCCTATCGCTTCCTGTACGAGCGGCTGTTGGGTGCGGGATCGCGGCCATGGCTGCCGGGAGCCTTCTGCGCGGCGGCCAGCCTGCCGCACCTCCACCCCGAAAAGCGCCGGGCGCTGCTCCAGTCGATCAGCGAAGCGGCGGCGACGGCGGTCGGATGGTCGAACCGGGAGCCGACCTTCTATCCCGAATGGGTCGAGAAGGTGGATCTGAGCAAGGCGAACTGAGCGAGCGGTCCGGGCCCGTCCGGGGGGAGGGGCGCGAGGGACGCGGCGATGACGGCGCGGCGGGCCGGACCCGGCGCGCCGTTGCCTTTTTCCGCCGTCATGGCCCTCCATGCGCTTGATCCAGGTCTAGATTATCGCAATCGACTTCCCGGCTGAACTATGTCCTATTGCCGTCCGCAGGCATGGGCCTGTGTGCGACCCAACTGAAGCCCCGCCTTCCTTCGCAAGGGGCGGGGCTCCTTTGCCTTTGGCGGAGGGGGATCGGGTCAGCGGCGGGTTTCGAAGGCGGAACTGGCCCGTGGTTGCCGGAGCCGGACGGGGGTTCCCAGTTCGCGCCCCAGCATCGCCAGCATCCAGTTCCGGTGGCGGTCGATGAATTCGGGGAAAGCGTCGGGGCTGGCGGGATCGAACCTGGGCACGTCCCAGTCCGACGCGATTTCCTGATAGGGCTGGATGGTCTGGCCGGCGCCATCGTCCGGCAGGTCGATATGGCTGCCGAAATAGCTGTTCCGCCGGAAGCGGATCGATTCGGCCGGGGCGAAGCCGGCCCGGATCAGATAGTCGGGGCCGCTGCGCCCGCTTTCGCTGCCGTAGCGGGCGGTGCCCGCCACCTTGAAGACATTGCGCGCGAAGCGGACTCCGCGCGCCCAGCCCTGCCATTCGGTGGCGACGATCATCTGCACGTCCATCGCCGGGCCGACATGGATGACGTTCCTTTCGATCCGGGCGTCCGACACATTGCCGGAAAGCTGGAAGATGCGGGCGCCGTCGTTGCGGCTGACGTTGAAGCGCGCCAGCGTGCCGTGATTGCCCAGATTGTCCTTGTCGTTGCGGCGGGGCGAGCAGATCAGCAGGAAGCCGCCGGCATTGTCGTGGCTGTAATTGTAGAGGAAGGTCGTCCGGCGCGAGTTGAAGTCGGAATCGAAGCCCTGGCCATCATAGCGGGTGCGGGTATGGGCCGCCTCGTTGAGCTGGATCAGGCTGTTGTCGGTGCTCCACTGCCAGATGCCGGCATTGTAGCCGGGCGCGCGGCTGCCGGCGTGGAGGACGATATTATGTTCGATCAGGGCGCCGTCCGTGCCGCGGGGGACGATGCCGTCGCCGCCGATGTCCTCCAGATAATTGTCGCGGATCACCACCTTCCTGCTGGGGAACCAGTCGAGGAAGGACACCCGGTCGCTGATCCCGGCGATGCCGGAGCGGTCGACGCGCCACAGGATGTTCCGCTCGATCGCGAGGTCCTGGAAGCGGGTGGCGACCTGCCGGCCGGTGGCGCGGAACAGGATGCCGCCATTGTCCTTGCGGTCGTTGGTGCCGCGGACATCGTGGACATAATTGTCGCTGATGCGGATGCCCCGCGTCACCCCGCGGTTTTCGGCGCGCACCAATATGCCGATGCGCGGGGCCGGCGAGGGGGCGGCGTTGGTGACTTCCAGCCCGCTGATCGTGACGTGATCGGCGTCGATCACGCCGACGGCATATTCCGAAACGCCGCCCGCATCGATGCGCGGGCGCGGGCCGGAGCCGGTCGCGCCGACCGTGATGGGCGATCCCGCCCTGCCCGAGCGGGCGATCGTCAGCGGTTCCCGCCAGACCGATCCGGCGGCCAGCAGGACGCGGTCGCCGGGCCGGAGCGGCCAGCCATTGACCCGCGCGAGCGAGCGCCAGGCCCGGTTGCCGGCGGTGCCGTCCGCATTGTCGTCGCCCTGGCGGGAATCGACATAATAGGTTTCGGCGTGGGCGGCGGTGACGAGGGGGGCGGGAAACAGGAGCGTCGGAAGAAGAAACGCCCAATATGGCTTCGGCACCTGTCGGTCTTTCACGGCGTTGCGATCTGGCCGTGAGATTGATGGAGGGGGGCTGAACGGTCAATGAAGATGTGGCGATTGCGGGGCGATGGCGTGTCGCGGGGAAAGGAGGGCCGGCAAGCCCTTGAATTGCCGGATGGGAGTCCTAGATTGATGTGGTCACTCTTCCCCCTTGGAGTGACACCTCCCTGAACCTTGGCCCCGCCGTGGAGCTTGCTCCGGCGGGGTTTCTTTTTGGAGAGGGCCGGGGCGGCGATCAGCGGCGGCGGTAGCGGAAGTACCAGACTTCATGGCCCAGGCTGCGCGCTTTCGCTTCGTAGCGGGTTTCGGGCCAGCCGCCGGGGCGGCGCTGGAAATCCGTGGGAGAGCCCGCCAGCCATTCGAAATCGGGATGGCCGTTCATCACCATCAGCGCCCAGCGCAGATAGACGGGATGGTCCGTGCCGAAGCGGAATTCGCCGCCCGGCTTCAGCTTGCGCGCGATCATCGCGACCGGGCCGGGGTTCATCATGCGGCGCTTGGCGTGGCGGGCCTTGGGCCAGGGGTCGGGGTGGAGCAGATAGACGAAGCTGAGCGAGCCGTCCGGAATCCGGCCGAGCACGGAGAGCGCGTCGCCCATGTGGAGGCGGACATTGCCCAGCGCCCTGTCGCGGATATGGCCGAGCGCGGTGACGACGCCGTTCAGGAACGGTTCGCAGCCGATGAAGCCGTGATCGGGCAGCAGGTCGGCGCGATAGGCGAGATGTTCGCCGCCGCCGAAGCCGATTTCGAAATGCAGGGGGCGGTCGTAGCCGAACAGGCCCGCGGCGGTGACATCCCCTTCCTCAGGCACGGAGAGGGCGGGCAGCAGGGAATCGACCAGTTCCTGTTGCCCCTTGCGGAGCTTGTGCCCGGACTGGCGGCCGTAGAGGCGGTTGAGCGTGGTGGGATCGCCGGATTTATGCGCTGTCATGCGCGGGCGGATAGAGCATTTTCGGTGCGAGTGAAATCACCTGCCGGATCGAAAAATGCGGAAGGGGGATGGGGTAAGGAGGGGAGCGTCATGGGGCGCCTCCTGTCCCCGTTGTTGAGGAGATGATGCCGGGGACAGGAGGCTCAGGCCTGACGCCGTGGGCGGCGTCGGGCTTGTTCCTTTGGGAGGCGATGGGCCGGGGCCGATGCGAACCCGTCAGGTCATTTGCACCTGGCGAAGCGGCCCTTGGCGTCCTTGCACGGTCCCTTCTTGGCGACCGGCTTGGGCGGACATTTGACGAACTTGCCCTTGGCGTCCTTGCATGGCGCGGCCAACGCTGGGGCTACGCTGCCGGTCATGAGGGCTAGGCCGAGGAGGGCGGAAGTCAGTGGCCTGGTCATCGCATTCCCCTTGGAAAGAGGTTGCCGGACCCGACAGGGGTGCGGGTCCGACGCCCTGCTTATGGGCGTTTTGCGGGCGGCATGCCAATGAACTTTTCGTCATGTTGCCGCCATGCGGGGGGCCTGTCAGGCCGCCGATTGCCGGTCCGTCAGGCCGATCCGTTCCTGCTGCATCATGGCCGCGGCGCGTTCGGTGGCGATGCGGGTGTCGTCGGCCAGTTTCTTGACCTCGCCCGCGACGACGGCGAAGCCGCGCCCGGCCTCCCCGGCGCGGGCCGCCTCTATCCGGGCGTTGAGGGCGAGCATGTTGGTCTGGGCGGCGATGCCGCGGATGGTCGAGACGATGTCGGCCAATTGGGTCATCGTCTTTTCCAGCGCATTCTTCTGCCGCTCCAGATCGTGCTGGAGGCGATGGCTGTCGGCCAGGCGATGACGCGCCTCCCGTTCCTGCCGGACCTGGCGGGTGATGTCGGTGGCGATCTTCACGACCTTGCGCAATGTGCCGTCGGCTTCGAAGACGGGATTATAGGTGGCCTGCAACCAGATTTCGCGGCCGTTGCGGTCGCGGCGCTCATAGGCGCCGGCGTCGAAGGCGCCGGAACCGAGCTTCTGCCAGAAATCGGCATATTCCTGGGATGCGGCATGGTCCGGCGTGCAGAAGATCCGGTGGTGCTTGCCCGCAATCTCTTCCAGCCCATAGCCCATCAGGGCCAGGAAATTGGCGTTGGCCGTCAGGATCGTGCCGTCCAGCGCGAATTCGATCACCGCCTGGCTGCGGTTGAGGGCTGTCCACGCGGCTTCGGCGCCGTGGGCGCCGTAAGAGAGGGAAGAGGCCAAACCATGTCTCCTTGATCCATCCGGCGCTAGGCGGAGCATGGTTAAGGAAGGGTAAGGGGCCATGAAAAAGGGGTTGCCGGGCGACCGGCAACCCCTGATGCGATGTGCTTTCCCGACCCGGATCGGGTGTGTGGGATTCAGCCCATGGCGGCTGCAAATGGCGGCTTTCCGCGCTTCCGGCGCTTACCTGCCGAACTGCGCTTCGCGCTTTTTTTCGCCTTGCCCTGAACGGAATCCCCGCGCGCCTTAAAGGGCGGCCTTGAGCTTTTCCACCAGGTCGGTGCGTTCCCAGGGGAAGAAGTCGCCCTCCGCCTTGCGTCCGAAATGGCCATAGGCGGCGGACGGCTGGTAGATCGGCTTGTTGAGGCCGAGATGGGTGCGGATGCCGCGCGGGGTGAGGCCGCCCAGTTCCTTGATGTTCTTGATCGCCTGTTCGATCCTGTCGTCCCCGACCGTCCCGGTGCCATGGGTGTCGACATAGAGCGACAGCGGTTCGGAAACGCCGATGGCGTAGGCGAGCTGGATAGTGCAGCGCTTCGCGAGACCGGCGGCGACGATGTTCTTCGCGAGATAGCGGGTGATATAGGCGGCCGAGCGGTCGACCTTGGTCGGGTCCTTGCCGCTGAACGCGCCGCCGCCATGGGGCGAGGCGCCGCCATAGGTGTCGACGATGATCTTGCGGCCGGTGAGGCCGGCGTCGCCGTCCGGGCCGCCGATTTCGAAGCTGCCGGTTGGGTTGATGTGATAGACGGTCTCGTCCGAGAGCAGTTCGCCGGGCAGGATTTCCGCGACGACGCCCTTCACGTAATTTTTGAGTTCGGCTTCCTTTTCGCCTTCGTCATAGCCCGGCGCGTGCTGGGTCGAGACGACGATGGCGGTGGCGGCGGCGGGCTTGCCGTTTTCGAAGCGGAGCGTCACCTGGCTCTTGGCGTCGGGTTCCAGGAAGGGCGCGCGGCCGCTGTGGCGGTCTGCGGCCATCTTCGCCAGGATCTTGTGGCTATAGTCCAGCGTGGCGGGCATGAGGTCGGGCGTTTCGTCGCAGGCGAAGCCGAACATGATGCCCTGGTCGCCCGCGCCTTCATCCTTGTTCCCGGCGGCGTCGACGCCCTGCGCGATGTGCGCCGACTGGGCGTGGAGGTTGTTTTCGAAGCGGAAAGTTTCCCAGTGGAAGCCGTCCTGTTCGTAGCCGATGCGCTTTACCGTGTCGCGGACGGTGCGTTCGATCTCTTCCTGCGCGCCCGGCGCCCATTCGCCATTTTCATAGACGCCCTTGCAGCGGATTTCCCCGGCGAGGACGACGAGCTGCGTCGTGGTCAGCGTTTCGCAGGCGATGCGGGCTTCGGAGTCCTTCGACAGGAAGAGGTCGACGATGGCGTCGGAAATCTGGTCCGCGACCTTGTCGGGATGGCCTTCGGAAACGGATTCCGAGGTGAAGAGGTAGTTCGAACGCATGGTTGCTCCAGTCTGATGCTGTGTCTGCGTATAAAGAAATCTTTATGTGCAGTGGATGCCTTAGCGGCTGCCGCGCAACCGGGCAAGTGGGATGCAGGCGAGGACGAGCAGCGCTGCAAAGGCGAAGGGGAGAAGATTGCCGAACCGCGCGAAGATCGTCGGCGGCAGCGCGGGGGGGAGCGCGGTGTCGAGAAAACCGGCGCGGTGGTGGCCGATGCTGCCGAGGATATGGCCGCGGGCGTCGACCACCGCGGAGATTCCGGTGGGGGTGGAGCGGATGATGGGGATGCCCTCCTCCAGCGCGCGGAGGCGGGCCTGCGCCAGATGCTGGACCGGGCCCCAACTGCCGAACCAGGCGTCGTTGGAGGGGTTGAACAGGAAGTCGGGACGGTTGGCTTCGTCCACCACCTGGCCGGAGAAGATGATCTCGTAGCAGATCTGCACGCCCATCCTGAGCGGCGGGCGGCCCAGCGTGGCGGGCAGGGCCAGGCTTTGCGGGCCGGGGCCGGGCCAGAAGTCGACGGCGCCGGGGACGAGGCGGGACAGGCCGAGCGGCTGGAGAATCTGGCGCATCGGCAGATATTCGCCATAGGGGACGAGATGGGACTTGTCGTAGCGGCCGAGCAGGCGGGCCTGTGCGTTCACGACGAACAGGCTGTTGTTCGCGCCGGCCAGCGCGTTTTCCGGGACGCCTTCTTTCCCGACCTGTTTGAAATAGACCTTGGTCGCGCCGGTCATGAGGAGGTCGCCGGGGCCCAGCAATGCAGCGAGGCGGGCGCGCCAGTCGGGCTCCATATCGAGATAGGCGGGGATGGCGGCTTCGGGCCAGAAGATCAGGCGCGGGGCCGGGCGCGGCGTGCCGGAGAGGGTGGCGAGGGTATGGAAATGGGCCCGTTCGAGTTCGGGCGAATATTTTTCGTCCTGGCCGATATTGGGTTGGACCACGCGGATTTTGGGGGCGCCTGC
>NZ_JAINEZ010000096.1:0-17758 GCF_019873065.1 Sphingobium sp. PNB | reverse complement strand
GGCTGGCGCGGCATCTGCGCTGTTTTGCAACGGCTAAGTCAGAAGCTCGCTGCGCTCGCGCCCACCCCTAACCCCTCCCGCCTGCGGGAGGGGAATGTCTTGGATTGGCCAGAAACAGCCTCATAGCTACACCATCTCGCCCGTCAGCAGGCGCGGCAGCGCGCCGGATTGTCCCCGCGCCTCCGCCATGAAGCGGTTCTTGAGCAGCGACGTGCGCTGCACCGCCGCCAGCCCGGCGCGGCGGACCAGCGAGGGAATGCGCCCCGGCACGTCGAACAGCCGGACAAGCCCGTCCATCGCCACGCTGGTCATCATCGCGTCCAGGCCCCGCCAGCGCTGATAGCGGGCGAGCAATTGCGCGTCGCCCGGATCGAGACCGAGGCGCATGCCCTCCACCAGCACCTCCACCAGCGCGGCGACATCGCGGAAGCCGAGATTGAGCCCCTGCCCCGCAATCGGGTGGATCGCATGGGCGCTGTCGCCCACCAGCGCGAGCCGCGTGTCGGTGATCCGCGCCGCATGGTGGAACCCAAGCGGATAGCTGGAGCGCGGCCCGGCCAGCGCGATCTCGCCCAGGAAGCCGCCCATGCGCTTCTGCGCCTCCGCCAGCCAGGCCCGTTCGGACAGCTTGAGCATGGCGGGAGCCTGCTCGGTCGGCACGGTCCAGACAATGGCGGAGCGGGTGCCCGGCAGCATCGGCAGCAGCGCGAAGGGGCCGCCGGGATAGAATATCTCATAGGCCGTGTTGGCGTGCGGCACGGCATGGTCGATGGCCGTCACCATCGCGACATGCCTGTAGTTCCAGCGCGTGGTGCGGATGCCTGCCGCCTCCCGGGTCGGGCTGTTGCGGCCCTCCGCCGCGACCAGCAGCGCGCCGTGGAGGGTTTCGCCGCTGGCCAGGGTCAGCGTCACGCCGTCGGCGTTGCGGTCGACATGCAGCGCCCGGTCGGGCTGGAAGCGGGTGAGATTGTCCGCCTTTTCCGCCGTTTGCGCCAGGGCGACGCGCAGGTCGCGATTGGGGAACATGATCCCCATCACGCCGTCATCCGCGTCCGGCGCGAAGTCGAGCGCGCCCGGCTCCAGCCCGTCGCTGACCCAGATGCGGTCGATGGGGCAACCCTTGCCGTCCAGATGGTCTGCCACGCCTATGGCCGACAGCATGGCGAAACTGGTGGAACTGATGGCCGAAACCCGCCCGTCGAAACCGGCGGCGGTGGTCTCAACCGGATTGGCCGGATCGATCACGGCGCAGCGCACGCCATGGCCGGAAAGCGCGATGCCAAGGGTCAGGCCGACCAGGCCACCGCCCAGAATGACGACGTCGAAGCGTTGCATGAGGGCGGTTCTAGGCGCTTGGGCCAGGAATGGGAAGGGCGACAAAACGCCCCCCTCTCCTCCGTTCGCCCTGAGCTTGTCGACCCGAAGGGCGGCGATAGCCAACGGTTCCACTTTCTTTGAAGAAAAGTGAAGGGCTTCAACAGGCTCAGCCCGAACGGAGGAGGGGTATGTTGATCCGTTACAGCTTCCGCACCCAGTTGGCCGGATCGGCCACCGTGCCGCGCTGGATGCCGGTGAGGTCGGCGCGCAGCGCTTCGGTCACGATGCCGCCGTCGCCATTGCCGATGGTAAAGTCGCCATCGACGCTCTTGACCGTGCCGATGGCCGTCACGACCGCTGCCGTGCCGCAGGCGAAGGCCTCCCGCAGCTTGCCGCTGGCGGCGTCGGCGCGCCACTGGGCGAAGCTGTAGGGTTCCTCGCGCACCTCATGCCCCTTGGCGCGGGCGAGCGAGAGGATGCTGTTGCGGGTGATGCCCGGCAGGATCGTGCCGGACAGCGGCGGGGTGACGATGGACCCGTCGTCCATCACGAAGAAGACGTTCATGCCGCCCAGTTCCTCGACCCACTTGTTCTCGGCGGCGTCGAGGAAGACGACCTGGTCGCAGCCATGCTGGATCGCTTCCTTCTGCGCCACCAGCGAGGCGGCGTAATTGCCGCCGCATTTCGCAGCGCCGGTGCCGCCGCGCGCCGCGCGGGTGAAATGTTCCGACACCCAGAGCGTGACCGCCTTCTTCCCGCCCTTGAAATAGGCGCCGGCGGGCGAGGCGATGACGCAGAAAATATACTCGTTCGCCGGGCGCACGCCCAGGAAGGTCTCGCTCGCGAACATGAAGGGGCGCAGGTACAGGCTGCCCTCCCCGCCCGGAATCCAGTCGGCGTCGATCTTCACCAGTTCCTCGACCGCTTCCAGGAAGAGGTCCTCCGGCAAAGCGGGCATGGCCATACGCTCGGCCGACTCAGCGAAGCGGCGCGCATTTTCCTCCGGCCGGAACATGGCGATGCTGCCGTCCTCCAGACGATAGGCCTTCATCCCTTCGAAAATTTCCTGCGCATAGTGCAGCACGGCACAGGCCGGATCTAGCTGGAAGGGTTCGCGGGGGCCGATGGCGTGGCTGTGCCAGCCCTGCCCTTCCGTATAGCGAATCGTCACCATATGGTCGGTGAAGAGCTTTCCGAAGCCGGGGTCCGCCAGCAATACCGCGCGCTGGTCAGCCGACACAGCCTTGCTGCTGCGGGTGACGGTGAAGCGCGATGTCTGCTGGACGTCCATGACGAAAAACTCCTTTGGGTTGGACGCGCCGCCTATGTCACAGATGGCGGCGCGAAACAAACGGTCAATATTGCTGACCCATGTAGCCGCCCATAGCCGATCCGATGGGGGTGGCATCTTGGCGCTGGAGCGCGGCGGGGCTATCGCTGCGCCATGCACTTTTTTTCCGACAATGCGACGCCGGTCTGTCCGGAGGTGATGGCGGCCATCGCAGCCGCCGACCATGCCGACCATGGCTATGACGGCGATGGCTGGAGCGCCCGGCTGAACGGCGCCTTTTCCGACCTGTTCGGGACGCAGGCGGTGGCGCTGTGGATCGCGACGGGCACGGCGGCGAACAGCATCGCGCTGGCCTGCCTCTGTCCGCCCTATGGCGGCGTGATCTGCCATGAGGAGGCGCATATCGTCGTCGACGAATGCGGCGCGCCCGGCTTCTACACCCATGGAGCGAGCCTGATGGCGCTGCCCGGCGCGGGCGCGAAACTGTCGCCCGATGCCGTGACCGAGCGGCTGAAGGCGATCCGCCCCGATGTGCATCAGGTGCCGGCGCGGGCGATCAGCATTACCCAGGCGACCGAATATGGGCTGGCCTATAGTCCCGAGGAGGTGGCGGCGCTGGGCGATCTGGCGCGGGAATATGGGCTGGGTTTCCACATGGACGGGGCGCGCTTCGCCAATGCGGTGGCGCATCTGGGCTGCCATCCGGGCGATGTGACCTGGCGGGCGGGCGTCGACATACTCTCCTTCGGCTGCGTCAAAAATGGCGGGATGATCGGGGAGGCTCTGGTCTTTTTCGGGGATGGGGCTCAGGCGCGGGCGGCCGAAGCGGCGCGCTGGCGCAAGCGGGCGGGGCATCTCTTCTCCAAGGGGCGCTATCTCGCGGCGCAGGCGCTGGCGATGGTCGAGGGCGACCTCTGGCTGCGCAATGCGCGGGCGGCCAATGCGGCGGCCCGGGCGCTGGCGGAGGGCGCGGCGGGTCGGCTGATGCATCCGGTCGAGGCCAATGAGCTGTTCGTGCGGCTCACCGAAGCGGAAAGGGCGCAGTTGCGGGCGCAGGGCTTCGATTTCTACGATTGGGGCGCGGATGCGGCGCGGCTCGTCACCAACTGGTCGCAGGACGCCGCCAGCGTGCAGCCTCTGGCCGATGCGCTGAGGGCGTTGAAGGGATGAGGCAAGGCAAGGGCGTCGTCCTGCCCTTCATCCTCGTCACGCTGATCTGGAGTTCGACCTGGATCGTCATCCGCGACCAGTTGGGCAGCGTGCCGCCAAGCTGGTCGGTCTGCTACCGCTTCCTGCTGGCCGGGGTGGCGATGGCGATCTTCGCCCGGCTGCGCGGCGTGCCGCTCAGCATCGGCGGCAGGGGGCTGGTCTTTGCGGGCCTGCTGGGCGTGGCGCAGTTCGTGATGAACTTCAACTTCGTCTATCGCGCCGAGCATTTTCTGACATCGGGCGTGGTGGCGGTGGTCTATGCGATGCTGCTGATCCCCAACAGCATCCTTGCCTTCCTCTTCTTCCGCCAGCCGGTGAGCCGGGCTTTCATCGCCGGATCGGTGGTGGCGGTGGCGGGGATCGCGCTGATGCTGGCGCATGAATATCGCGCCGCGAGCGTTCGGCCGGACATGGTGATTCTGGGAGCCGCTTTCTCCGTTGCGGGGCTGCTGAGCGCGTCCGCCGCCAATGTCATGCAGGGGATGGAGATCGCCCGGCGGCTGCCGATGGTGGCGGTGCTGGCCTGGGCGATGCTGATCGGCGCGGGGGTGGATGCGCTGTTCGCCTGGGTTACGACCGGGCCGCCGGTGATCGAGGCGCGATGGAGCTATCTGGCGGGAATCGCCTGGCTGGGGCTGGCCGGATCGGTCGTGACCTTTCCGCTTTATTTCCGGCTGATCCAGAGCATGGGCGCGGGGCGCGCCGCCTATACCAGCGTGCTGATCCCGGTGATCGCGATGCTGATCTCCACGCTGGTGGAGGGCTATCGTTGGACGGCGCTGGCGGGTGCGGGCGCGCTGCTGGCGATAATCGGGATGGTCGTGGCGCTGCGGACGAAGCAGGCTTAACGGCGGACGCCGGGCCGATAGAGCCGCTTCGCCGCGTTCACCCGGTCGATCAGGCTGGCGAGCGGGACTGGCGCGGATGCGGCGCGTTCGGGCAGGGACAGGCTGTTGATGCGCTGGCCAAGGGCGGTGAAGGCGTGATCGAAGCGGTCCATCTCTTTAGTCCCCGAAAGCTGACGGGACAGCCATCGGGCCAGGATGGTTAAGAACGCGTTAGCGATGACCGGGCTTTGCGGCGGAGCGAGTCACAGGCAGGCGCGCAACCCTTGGCGATAGGTGGGATAGCGAGGCGACCAGCCCAGCAACCGCTTGGCCCGACCGTTCGCGACCCGGCGGTTTTCGGCGTAGAAGGACCGGGCCATGGGGGTGAGCTGGGCTTCCTCCAGCGTCAATAGCGGCGGCAGCGGCTGGCCAAGCAGGGCGCAGGCTTCCTCGATCAGCCGGTTCTGCGGGCAGGGCAGGTCGTCCGAAAGATTGTAGATGCCTGGCGGTCCCTGATGAATCGACGCGACGATGCCCGCGCCGATATCGTCGACATGGGCCCGGCTGAACACCTGATCGGGCAGATCGATGCGATGCGCCCGCCCTTCCCGCACGCGATCCAGCACCGAGCGGCCGGGGCCGTAGATACCGGGCAGGCGGAAACGCCGCACATCGGGGCGAAGCGCACCCCAGTCGGCGTCGGCCTGCGCCCGTGCGGCACGGCGACCCTGACGGAGAGGGGTGGCTTCATCGACCCATGCGCCCGCCGCATCGCCATAGACTCCGGTGGAGGAGAGATAGCCTGTCCAGATCGCGGGCGCGGCGGCGATGGCCGCGCCATAGCGGCTGAGGACGGGGTCGGCATCTCCCTCCGGCGGAACGGACGAGAGGATATGGCTGGCCTGCGCGATGGCGGCGCGGACGGCGTCTTCATCATCGAAGGCGAGCGCTTCGGCATCGGCGGTGCGACGGACGCCGGTGACGTGCCAGCCTTCTTCACGAAGGCGGACAGCCAGGCGGGAAGCGGTGTAGCCCTGCCCCAGAATGAGCATATGGGGCATGAAACACTATTCCCTCAGACCGTGAAGCTCTCGCCGCAGCCGCAACTGCCCTTGGCGTTGGGATTGTTGAAGACGAAACCGGCGGTGAAGTCGTCCTCCACCCAGTCCATCGTCGACCCGACCAGATAGAGCACCGACGCGCCGTCGATGTAGAAGGCGCCGCCGGGGGTCTCGATCTTCTCGTCGAACTTCGCTTCCTCGCTCACATAGTCGACCGAATAGGCAAGGCCCGAACAGCCACGGCGCGGGGTCGAAAGCTTGACGCCGATCGTGCCTTCGGGAGCCTGGCTCATCAGGTCGGCGATGCGCTGCTCCGCGCTCGGCGTCAGGATGACGGCGGCGGGGCGGGCTCGGGTCTTGGTCGTCGTTTCGGTCATTTCCGTTCCTTCTTCCCTCCTCCCGCCTGCGGGAGGGGAGAGTGTTACAACATCCCCAGTTCGAGCTTAGCCTCGTCCGACATTTTCTGCGGGTCCCATGGCGGGTCCCAGACGAGGTTCACCTGCGCGTCGCCCACGCCGGGCACCGCGCCGACGCGCAGTTCGACTTCGCCGGGCATGGATTCGGCCACCGGGCAATGCGGCGTGGTCAGCGTCATGGTGACGACGGCATGGCCGTCCTCCGTCACGTCGACGCCGTAGACGAGGCCCAGATCATAGATATTGACCGGAATTTCCGGGTCGTAGATTTCCTTGAGCGCGTCGATGATCGCGTCGTAGAGGCTGCCGCCCGGCTCGCCCTTCGGCGTTTCCGCTGGCTTGGCGTTCAGGAAACCGTCCAGATAGTCGCGCTGGCGCGGTTCTTCCACGCGCGCCTTGGGCGGGGTCTCCACCGCCGCGACCTCTTCCACCAAAATCTTGCGTTCCTCGGTCATCCGAAGATCTTCCTCACTCGTTCAATCCCTTTGACCAGCGCGTCCACGTCGCCCTCGTCGCTATAGATGCCGAAGCTGGCCCGCGCGGTCGCCTCGACGCCCAGATGGCGCATCAGCGGCTGCGCGCAATGATGCCCCGCCCTGATGGCCACGCCCGTTTCGTCCAATATGGTGCCGACATCGTGCGGATGAACCCCCTCGACCTCGAAAGAGAGGATTCCCGCGCTGTCCTGCGGCCCGAAGACGCGGACGCTGTTGAGGCTTTCCAGCGCGGTCCGCGCCTTTCCGACCAAAGCGCATTCATGGGCGTGGATCGCGTCGAGCCCGATGGCCTGCACATAGTCGATCGCCGCCGACAGGCCGACGACGCCCGTGATATGCGGCGTGCCTGCCTCGAAACGCGTCGGCGCGGGGGCATAGGTTGTTTTTTCGAACGTCACCTTGTCGATCATCGACCCGCCCCCCTGATAGGGCGGCATGGCGTCCAGCAGTTCCTTCCGCCCCCAGAGCGCGCCGATGCCGGTCGGGCCGTAGAGCTTGTGCGCGGAAAAGACGTAGAAGTCGCAGTCCAGCGCCTGCACGTCGACGGCGAGGCGCGGCACGGCCTGACAGCCGTCGATCAGGATTTTCGCGCCGACGCTGTGCGCGATGTCGGCGGCGCGGCGGACGTCGAGTACGCTGCCCAGCACGTTCGACACATGGGCCAGCGCAACCATCCTGTGCGCCGGGGTGATCATCGCGGCCATGGCGTCGAGATCGATCCTGCCGTCGGCCGTCAACGGCACCACGTCGATCTGCGCGCCGACTTTCTCGGCTACGATCTGCCAGGGGACGATATTGCTGTGATGTTCCAGCATCGAGAGCAGGATGCGGTCGCCGGCTTTGAGCTGCGTCCCCGCCCAGCTTTGCGCGACCAGATTGATGCCCTCGGTCGCGCCGCGAACATAGACGATCTCGCTGTCCGACCGCGCGCCGAGGAAGCTGGCGACCTTGCGCCGCGCCGCTTCATAGGCGAGCGTCATATTGGCGGAACGCTCATAGACGCCGCGATGGACGGTGGCGTAATCCGGCCCATAGGCGCGGGCGATGGCGTCGATCACCGCATGGGGCTTCTGCGCGGTGGCGGCGCTGTCGAGATAATGCCAGTTGCCCCCCTCACTATTCAAAAGGCCGGGGAAGTCGTCGCGCAGCCGCAGCGCTTGGGCGAGGTCGTTCATACCAGTGCCTCCAGCTTGGCGAGCGCGGCGGCTTCAAGGCCGTCCTTCACCGCTTCATCAGCCACATCGTCGAACACCCCCGCGACAAAGGCCTTCAGCAACAGCGTCTTGGCCGTCGCCGGGTCCATGCCGCGGCTGGCCATGTAGAACAGCGCCTGCCTGTCCAGTTCGCCCACGGTCGCGCCATGAGCGCATTTCACGTCGTCGGCGTAGATTTCCAGCTCCGGCTTGGCATTGGCCGTGGCGGTGCGGTCGAGCAGCATCGCCTTGACCGACTGGAAGGCATCGGTGCGCTGCGCGTCGCGGGCGACGTTGATGCTGCCCAGATAGCTGCCGGTCGCCCGCTGGCCCAGGATGGAGCGGATCGTCTGGCCGCTGGTCGAGTCCGGCTCGGCATGGGTGACGGCGGTGACGATCTCCAGCACCTGATCGCCGCCGCCGATGATCGCGCCGTTCAGTTCGAAATGGCTACCCTTGCCCAAGGTGACGGTGAAGGTCACGCGACCGAATTTCCCGCCGATATTGAGGACATGGAAGTCGCAGCGCGCCCCGTCCGCGATGCTGATCGCATAGTCATGCACCGCTGCCGCGCCGTCGGCCGCGTCCTGCAACAGATGATGGCGCGCCGTTTCCCCGGCGGCGACATCGATGCGCACAGGCGCAGGCGTGGGCCAGATGGCGGCCAGCGCGTCAAGATCGCTGTAGCGCCATTCTTCGGCCTTGCGCGTGGGAAGGGTGAGAGTGTTCATTCGATAGACCCGTTCGGGCTGTCCGAGCGAGCCACTTGTCTCGCTCGAATGTCGAAGCCCAGTCCTTTCTTCGAAGAAAAATAAGGCCGTTGGCTATTGCCGCCCTCCGGGTCGACAAGCTCAGGGCGAACGGAACCGGGAAGCATCACGCCGCAACCACCTCGGCATAGCCTTCGCGCTCCAGTTCCAGCGCCAGTTCGGGACCACCCGACTTCACGATCCGACCCGCCGCCAGCACATGCACGAAGTCCGGCTTCACATAATCGAGCAGGCGCTGATAATGGGTGATGAGCAGCACCGCCTTGTCGGGCTTGCGCATGATGGCGTTGATGCCCGAACCCACGATCTTGAGCGCGTCAATGTCGAGGCCGGAGTCGGTTTCGTCGAGGATCGCCAGTCTGGGGTCGAGAATGCCCATCTGCACCATTTCGGCGCGCTTCTTTTCGCCGCCGGAAAAGCCGACATTCACCGGACGCTTCAGCATCTCCATGTCGAGGCCCAGCAGACCCGCTTTCTCCTTGGCGAGCTTGATGAACTCGCCGCCCGACAGCGGTTCCTGGCCCCGCGCCTTGCGCTGCGAATTGAGGCTCTCGCGCAGGAATTGCAGGTTGGAGACGCCCGGAATCTCGACCGGATATTGGAAACCGAGGAACAGGCCCGCGGCGGCGCGCTCATGCGGTTCCATTTCGAACAGGTCAGCGCCCTCGAAGGTCGCGGTGCCGCCAGTGACCTCATAATTGGGGCGACCGCCCAGCGTATAGGCCAGCGTCGACTTGCCCGCGCCGTTCGGTCCCATGATCGCGTGGATTTCGCCCGCCTTGATGGAGAGCGACAGGCCTTTCAGGATCGCCTTGCCGTCGATTTCGTTGGTGAGATTGTCGATCGTCAGCATCTTTTATCCCTTATGCGCGCGCTGGAGCGTGCGCGCTGTCCAGAAGGCCATGTCCCGCACATCGCCCGGCGCGGGGAACAGCGTGTCGATATGCCGCTTGATCGGCATATAGGGCCACCAGTCGGCGCCGGGTTCGGGCGCGCCCTTTTCCAGCACGCCGGTCACGAACTCCGTCACCGGACCCATGCGGGCGAGGTTGGGGGCCTTGGCCTTGTGGAAGGCCTTGTCGGACTTGAGCTTCTCGGTGAAGGCGAGATCGCCCTTTTCCAGCGCGGCGCGGCATTCGGCCTGATAGGCGTCGAGATCGCCAAAATCCTTGGCGGCGCGGGCCTGAAGCTCGCCCTCTTCCAGCTCATAATCTTCGGTCAGGATGCGGATCGCGGCGGTCCATGCCTGGCCGTTGCCGACATCCTCCGCGAAATCGGCAAGGGCATCCTGAATATCGTCTTCGTCGCTCAAGAGTCTTGGTCCTCTAAAAGCCCCTCCCCTTCAGGGGAGGGGTTGGGGTGGGGGCTCGCCCAACGATCCGGCGCCTGTTGGAGCGCGCTAAGGATGGTTTCGCAAACCCCATCGACATTGTGCATCACCTCCTGATTGGCGATGCGGATGATGCGGTGGCCCAATGCGTTCAGCGTCGTATCGCGCGCCTTGTCCTCTTCTGCCCTATGCGTATCGCCATCGACTTCGACGATCAGCGCCTTTTGCGAGCAGAGGAAGTCGACGATGAAGGGACCGATCACGGACTGACGGCGGAATTTATAGCCGCCGAGCTGCGAGCGGGAGAGTTTTGCCCAGAGGCGCTTTTCCGGTTCTGTCGGCTCGCGGCGCATTTCGTGGGCGAAGCCTGCCAATTGAGCGAGGCGACCAGCGGAGAGCCCCCACCCCCGGCCCCTCCCCTGAAGGGGAGGGGAGTTTAGGCGTGCGGCTTGATCGAGAGGGTTCAGGCTCCTCAACCGACCGACCCCTCCAGCGAAATGCCCAGCAGTTTCTGCGCCTCGACGGCGAACTCCATGGGGAGCTGCTGCAGCACCTCGCGCGCGAAGCCGTTGACGATCAGGCTGACCGCCGCCTCCTGATCCAGCCCGCGCTGCATCGCGTAGAACAACTGATCATCGCTGATCTTGCTGGTGGTCGCCTCATGCTCGATCTGCGCGCTCGGGTTGCGCACCTCGATATAGGGGACCGTGTGCGCGCCGCACTGGTCGCCCAGCAGCAGGCTGTCGCACTGGGTGAAGTTGCGCACGCCCTCCGCGCCCGGCGCGACGCGCACCAGCCCGCGATAGGTGTTGTTAGACCGCCCGGCGCTGATCCCCTTGGACACGATGGTCGAACGCGACCCCTTGCCATTGTGGATCATCTTGGTGCCGGTGTCGGCCTGTTGCAGATTGTTGGTCAGCGCCACAGAGTAGAACTCGCCCACGCTATTCTCGCCGTTCAGCACGCAGCTTGGATATTTCCAGGTGATGGCGGAGCCGGTTTCCACCTGGGTCCAGCTCACCTTCGAGTTACGGCCCTGGCAAAGCGCCCGCTTGGTCACGAAATTATAGATGCCGCCTTTGCCGTTCTCGTCGCCGGGGTACCAGTTCTGGACGGTCGAATATTTGATCTCCGCATCGTCCAGCGCGACCAGTTCCACGACCGCCGCGTGAAGCTGATTCTCGTCGCGCATCGGCGCGGTGCAGCCTTCGAGATAGGAGACGTAGCTCCCCTCATCCGCGACGATCAGCGTGCGTTCGAACTGGCCCGTATTCTCCGCGTTGATGCGGAAATAGGTGGAAAGCTCCATCGGACAGCGCACCCCCTTGGGGATGTAGACGAAGGTGCCGTCGGAAAAGACCGCGCAATTGAGCGTCGCGAAATAATTGTCGTGCATCGGCACGACCTTGCCCAGCCACTTCTTCACAAGGTCCGGATATTCGCGCACCGCCTCGCTGATCGAGCGGAAGATGACGCCCGCTTCCTCCAGCTCCTTGCGGAAGGTGGTGGCGACCGAGACGCTGTCGAACACCGCGTCGACCGCCACCTTGCGGCTGTTCTTCACCCCCGCCAGCACTTCCTGCTCAGCAATGGGGATGCCCAGCTTCTCATAGGTGGCGCGAATCTCCGGATCGAGTTCGTCCAGCGACTCCAGCTCCGCCTTCTTCTTCGGCTCGGCGTAATAATAAGCGTCCTGATAGTCGATCGGCGGGATGTTGAGCTTGGCCCACTCCGGCGCTTCCATCTCCTGCCACATGCGGAACGCCTTCAGCCGCCATTCCAGCAGCCATTCGGGCTCCTTCTTCTTGGCGGAGATGAAGCGGACCGTGTCCTCGTTCAGCCCCTTGGGCGCGAAATCCTGCTCGATGGCGGAGGACCAGCCATGTTCGTAGGTGGAGGCGCGCTCGGCGGCCTCCTGCGCTTCGAGGTTGCGAACGGTGGTGGCTTCTTCGGTCATAGCGTCTGCTCTGCAACTCGTTTCTCGACTTCGCCCGAAACGAACGGAGGCGGGGTGACTTCTCTGGCGAGGCTGGCGATGGTGACGGCGGCGAGCGCCGACCGGATCGCATTGTTCGCCACATTCATGTGCGGACGGACGCGGCAGTCCTGCTCCAGCGAGCAGTCATGCGCGCCCATTTCGGTGCAGGCGGTCATGGCGATGGGGCCTTCCACCGCCTCCAGCACATCGGCCAGGGTGATCGCGGCGGGCGGGCGGCTGAGGCGCACGCCGCCGCCGGTCCCCCGGCTCGATTCGAGCAGTCCGGCGGCCGACAGGCGGCTCACCAGCTTCTGCGCGGTGGGCAGGGGAATGCCGGTTTCGGCGGAGAGCGTGGTCGCGTTCATCTTCACATATTTGTTGGTCGCAGGGTCCAGCCCAGCGCCCGCCCCGCAATGGCGGGCGGCGGCGGACATCAGCACCACGGCATAATCTGCGAAACTCGAAAGCCTCATGACCTGCGTCTTGCGAACCATTCTCAAATCGGATCGAATCAATCCGATTGCGCATGTGGTCCCGCCCGCGCCCGGAATCAAGGCATTTTTGCTTGGGAGGAAGGCTTAGCTGAAACGGTTGATCACGGCCACGTCTCCGCCCAGCGAACGGCGCAGCAGGGTGAGTTGCGCCACGGCGCTGGGTTCGGTCTGCAACTGATGCGGGGTCAGGCCGATGAAATGCTTGATCTCCCGAATGAAATGCGACTGGTCGTAGAACCGACCGTCGTCGCACAGCGCCTGCCAGCTTTCATGATCCAGCGCGATTCGCGCGCTGCATCGAAGCGCCCGATATTTGCGCGCCAGCAGCTTGGGCGGGCAGCCATAATATTTGTTGGTGAGCCGGGCGAGCTGGCGCGGCGAGAGGCCGGTGATGTCGGCCAGCGTCTCGATCCGCGGGGAGCCTTCGCCCATCAGCCAGCCGTCCACCGCCTCCAGCAGACGCCATGTCGCTTCCGGCAGCGGGACCAGCCTTTCCGACAGGAAGGACCAGCAAAGCGCCGCCATCCCCTCCGCATCGTCGGTGGCGCGGAGCCGGTCGAGCAAATCGCGGTAGCCGCCAAGATGCGCCATTTCCTGCACGCGATCCGTGAGCGTGCTGGCATCCCCCCCATGCAGGGCGATCCATCCCGCCGGCAGCAGCGAAATGCCGACCACCCGGCCCGGCCCCGTCAGTTCGAAGCGGGTCGCGCCCATGGTCGGACCCAAAAGGCAGACTTCGGGCGTCGGCAATATCGTTCCGTCGTGGAAATGATAATTGCCGCTATTGTCCAGCATGAAGCGAAGTTGCGGTACGTCGGCGCGTGTCACATCCGAATAATGTTCGGCCGTTTCGGTAAAGATATAAAGCGAACCGAAATAGGCGTTGAGTTGTTCGGGCGGCGCGAAATAGCGCAACCGCACCGGTCCCTGTGCCGCGTCGACGGTATAGGACAGCGGCGCATGACCATCTCTTGCCGTGATATTCGACGCCCCCCCGGGCGCCCCGCCTTTATGCGACCGCATATTTCACCCCAGCACGCAATATGCGCCATCGGGGTGAAGGTGCAAGGGCTATGCTTGACGGGATGCCACTTTCCGTCTTGTCCGGAGACGATGAACGGGGGTTCCCGTAAAAACGACCCGGCGGTTTTCACCGCCGGGTCAGGAAAAGGTCTCGTCAGCCATATGGCCTAGAGCCTTCGGGTCGCAGGACTCTCTTACGTCCGAATCGGGGAAATTTTATTGGATGGATCGGACATCGGCCGGACCAAAACGGGACGAATCCACGGAATCTTGTTAAGAAATGCCGTTCCTTCCTTACTGTTGCCGCGTTGCAACAGCGACTCGACGCCGGGCGTCCGCGCTGGCATAGCGCGGCCATGTCGTACCGCCTGATCCGCCCCCTGTTTTTCGCTCTGGACGCCGAGCGCGCCCATCATCTGTCCATCAAGATGCTGCGCCTGATGCCGGCGCCGCCTGCGCTGGAACCCGATTCGATGCTGGCGCAGACCGTGGCGGGCATCGCCTTTCCCAATCCGGTGGGCCTGGCGGCGGGTTATGACAAGGAAGGACTGGTCGCGCACAAGATGCACGGGCTGGGCTTCGGCTTTGCCGAGTTGGGGACGCTGACCCCCCTGCCCCAGCAGGGCAATCCCCTGCCCCGGCTGTTCCGCCTGGCGGAGGATCGGGCGGTGATCAACCGCATGGGCTTCAACAATGGCGGCCAGGCGGCGGCGGCGGAACGGATCGCCAAGCGCAGGCGGCCGGGCGGCCCCGTCATCGGCATCAACATCGGCGCCAACAAGGATGCGGCCGACCGGATAGCGGACTATGCCACCGGCGTCACCTGCATGGCCCCGCTGGCCGATTATCTGACGGTCAATATCTCCTCCCCCAACACGCCGGGATTGCGCGCGCTTCAGGACCGGGCGGCGCTGGACCAGTTGCTGGGCGCGGTCATGGCGGCGCGGGGGGCGAATCGGACGCCGGTCTTCCTGAAGGTGGCCCCGGACCTGGAGCCCGACGATGTGGAGGATATTGCCGCCGCCTGCATCGACCACAGGATCGACGCGCTGATCGTGTCCAACACCACCATTTCCCGGCCGTCGCTGCAGTCTCCGCTGGCGGGGGAGGCTGGCGGCCTGTCCGGCGCGCCGCTGCACGATCTGGCGCTGCAAAGGCTGCGCGACTTCCGCCGGGCGCTGGGCACGCGGCTGCCGCTGATCGGCGTGGGCGGGATCGCCACGGCGGACCAGGCCTATGCCCGCATCCGGGCGGGGGCCAGCCTGATCCAGCTCTACAGCGCCCTGGTCTATGAGGGGCCTTATCTCGCCCGGCGGATCAATGCCGGGATCAAGGCGCTGATGGCGCGCGACGGCGTGGGGAATATCAGCGAGATAGTGGGTATCGACGCCTGATCCGTCCTATGGGTTGCGAACCGCAACGCAGCGACTAGGGTGCCGGACATGACTTTTCGCCTTTCCGGCCTGCTGGCTGCCTTCACCCTTCATGCCCTTTCCCCCTCTCCGCTCGCCGCGCGGGAGCCGGTCGCGGTCAACGCCACCGTGTCCGCCGCCGATCCCCGGGCGGCGGAGGCGGGGCAGGAAATATTGCGCAAGGGCGGCAGCGCCACCGACGCCGCCATCGCCATGATGCTGACGCTGAACGTCGTGGAGCCGCATAATAGCGGCATCGGCGGCGGCGGATTCCTGATGCATCATGATGGGCGGACCGGCGTGCTGGAATCGATCGACG
Source organism: Sphingobium sp. PNB (assembly GCF_019873065.1). NCBI lineage: Bacteria > Pseudomonadati > Pseudomonadota > Alphaproteobacteria > Sphingomonadales > Sphingobiaceae > Sphingobium > Sphingobium sp. PNB. The sequence continues at coordinate 2,621 of NZ_JAINEZ010000096.1, read as the reverse complement.
GGCGGGAGACGGCTCCCGCGGCGGCGCGGCCCGACCGTTTCATGGGGGCGGACGGCCAGCCCCTCTCCTTCCGCGAAGCCTGGCCGGGCGGCTATTCCGTCGGCGTGCCCGGCAATGTCCGCCTTGCCTGGGACGCGCATCGCAAATGGGGCAAGCTGCCCTGGGCGGAGCTGTTCCAGCCCGCCATCCGCTTTGCCGAACAGGGATTCGAGGTGCGCCAGCGGCTCGACACGGCGATGAAAGCGGTTGCCCCGGTCTGGGCCGATTTTCCGGAAATCCAGAAATATTTCTGGATCGACGGCAAGCCGGCGCCGATGGGCACGATCCTCAAGAATCCGCCGCTTGCCGCGCTGTTCAAGCGGATCGCGGCGGAGGGACCGGATGCCTTCTATCGGGGCGACAATGCCCGGATGATGGCCGAAACCGTCACCAACGCGCCGAAAAACCCGGTGCCGATGACGGAGGCCGACCTCGCCGCCTATCGGGCGAAGCCGCGCAAGCCCGTCTGCGGCCCCTATCGCGCCTATACGGTCTGCGGCATGGGGCCCGCCTCGGCGGGCGGCATCACCGTCCTGCAGGTGCTGGGCATGGTGGAGCGATTCCCGCTGGCGCAATGGGGCAAGGACGATCCCCGGTCCTGGCATGTCATCGGGGAGGCGATGCGGCTCGCCTATGCCGACCGGGACACCTGGCTGGGCGACCCGGAATTCGTGTCCGTGCCCATCGCGGGGCTGATCGATCCCGGCTATCTGAAGCAGCGTTCGGCGCTGATCGGCATGGGCAGGGCGCTGAACGACTATCGCCCCGGCACGCCGCCGGGTGCGGAGAAGCGCACCGCCGCCCGGCCCCAGCCGGAATCGGGCACCAGCCATTTCGTCGCGGTGGACCGCAATGGCGATATTGCCGCCTGGACCTCCACGATCGAAAGCTTCTTCGGCAGCCAGCTCGTCGCCAATGGCGTGATCCTGAACAATGAACTGACCGATTTCAGCTTCACCCCCGAAAAGGACGGCGCGCCGGTCGCCAACCGGGTCGAGCCGGGCAAGCGGCCGCTGTCGTCCATGTCGCCCACCATCGTCTATGATGCGGCGGGAACCCCGGTCTTCACCATCGGGGCGGCGGGCGGCAGGACCATCATCATGCAGGTCGCCAAGGCGCTGATCGCGCATTTCGACTGGGGGATGTCGGCGCAGGATTCGATCGCCCTGGGATTCCTGTTCTTCGACCGGGACGGTCTGGTCGTGGAACAGGGCACGTCGCTGGAGGGCATGAAGGCGCCGTTGGAGAAGCTGGGGCACAAGGTATCGGTCAGCCGCTTCGGCCTGAAGGCCAATGCGGCGGAGCGGACGGCGGACGGCCATTGGGTCGGCGGCGCCGATCCGCGCAGCCCGGGCGTGTCGTTGCAGGAGTGACGCCCTTTCGGCGCACCCTGTTCGCGCGCGGGAGCATGGTGCTCCGGGCAGGCTACCCCTTCAAATCCAGGCCGGCGACGTTGAACTGGAAGGGGAAGACCTTGTCCTTCGGCCCGACCACCAGGTTCACCTTGATCGTCCGGCTGTCCTTGATCGCGTCATAGGCCCCGGCGGCGGGCAGGACTTCGATACCGTCCTTGTTCTCGGTCATCCGGCCCTTCCATTCATGGGTCTTGCCGTCTTCCGTGACCGCCGTGACCTTGCAGTCCGACAGGTCGCAGGCGAAGGGCGCGCCGACCAGCTTGACCGTCACATCCGCCCCGCCCTCCTGCATGGGCTGGACCAGCAGCACGCCGAAGGTGTCGGCCGCGGTCATGGTCTGGACCGCATTGGCGCTGCCGATATAGGCGACCTTGGGCTTTCCGCCCTCGCCGCCCTCATATTTCCAGACCTGCCCGATCTGGTCGCGCTGCGTCGGTCCCTTGTCCTCGGAGGATGAGCAGGCCGCGATCAGCCCCAGGGCGGCAAGCACCGCTATCGATCGCATCGCGTTTCTCCTTCTGTCCGTTTCGATGTCGGAAGGAGAACGCATGGCCCCTGCGGGGTTTCCCTCCGCTCAGCTATAGCGGGCTGCGGTTTCCCGGATCAGCGCGATCATGTTGGGAATGCCCTGCGTCCGATTGGAGCTCAACTGGTTGCGCAGGTCGAACGGCGCCAGCGCGCCTTCGATGTCCGTGGCGGCGATGGCCGCAGGCGGCTGGTCCTGCACGGTGAGGAGGACGAGCGCGATGATCCCCTTGGTGATCGCCGCATTGCTGTCCGCCAGGAAGTGGAGCCGTCCCCCGCCGGCAGAACCGGCGTCGATCACGGTCGGATAGACCCAGACCGCCGCCGAGCAGCCCCGGACCAGCGTGGCGTCGGTCTTGAGCGCGTCGGGCATCGGCTCCAGCGCCTTGCCCAGATCGATCAGCAGGCGATAGCGGTCGTCGGCATCGAGAAATTCATATTCTTCGACCAGATCGGCAAGGACGGGCAATTGGGTCATGGCCGCCCATATAGGGGTAAAATCGGGCGGGGGAAGGCGGTTTCCGCTGCTGCTCCGTCCCCCTTGAGGCAGGTTGGAGGGCCAGACGGAGCAAGCCGGTCGACCTGTCCGGCAAGGATGGAAGCGACTGCGCCGCCATCACGCCAGCCCCCTGCCCCCGCCCG
>NZ_JAINEZ010000095.1:0-18330 GCF_019873065.1 Sphingobium sp. PNB | reverse complement strand
GTTTACGGGAGGGGAATGTCCTGAATTGGCCAGTTCCCGCCCCGGATCGCCCCACCCTTCTACTTCCGCGGAATCCTTCGTGCGCTGGCCAGATGATGGGCGTGCGTGATCGCTACGGCCAGGGCGTCCGAGGCATCGGGGCCGGCGATCTTTGCGCCGGGGAGGAGACGGGAGACCATGGCGTGGACCTGCTCCTTCGATGCATTGCCGACGCCGACCACAGATTTCTTGACGAGCCGGGCGGCATATTCGCCCACTTCCATGCCGGATCGCGAAGCCGCCAGCAGCACCACGCCACGGGCCTGGCCGAGTTTGAGCGTCGATTGCGGGTTCACGTTGAGGAACACCTCTTCGACAGCCGCGCCATTGGGTTGGTGTTCGAGGATGAGGTCGGTCAGCGCCAGATCGAGCACCAGCAGCCGGCTGGCCAGCGCCATGCCTGAATCGGTCTTGATCTGGCCGTTGGAGATATGGGTGAGGCGGTTGCCGTCCGCGGCGATCAGGCCCCAGCCGGTCGTGCCAAGGCCCGGGTCCAGGCCCAGGATGATCATGATATTCCCCTCGTCCCTTCACGGGAGAGCGCAGGGAGGCTCGCCGGCCCGCCGGACAGGCCCGTCTGGAGGGAGACCGGACCGGGCGCGTCGGCTGCCGCGCCCTCCCGGCTTCGCCCGAGCGGCAGGGCCGCCAGGGCTTCGCAACCCTCTCCCCGCAGGGGAGAGGGAAGGGGAAGGATCAACCCAGCTTCTCCATGACTTCGTCGGAAACTTCGTAATTGCCCCAGACGGTCTGGACGTCGTCATCGTCTTCCAGCGTGTCGACCAGCTTCATCAGCGTCGCCGCATTGCTCTCGTCCACCTCGACGGTGGTCTGCGGCTTCCATGCGAGCTTGGCGCCTTCGGCCGGACCGAGCTTGGCCTCCAGCGCCCTGGCGACTTCGTGCAGCGCGTCCATGGCGGTCCAGATCTCATGCTCGTCCTCGTTCGAGGAGACGTCGTCCGCACCCGCTTCCAGCGCCGCTTCGAAGATCGCGTCGGCATCGCCCGCGCTCGCCGGATAGGTGATGAGGCCCATGCGGTCGAAACCGTGGCTGACCGCGCCCGAAGCGCCCAGATTGCCGCCATTCTTGGAAAAGGCCGTGCGGACGTTGGTCGCGGTGCGGTTGCGGTTGTCGGTCAGCGCCTCGACGATGATGGCCACGCCGCCGGGACCATAGCCCTCGTAACGGATTTCCTCGTAATTCTCCATGTCGCCGCCGATCGCCTTGTCGATCGCGCGCTGGATATTGTCCTTTGGCATGGACTGCGCCTTGGCGGCGTTGACCGCAAGGCGGAGGCGCGGGTTCATGTCCGGATCGGGCATGCCCATCTTCGCCGCCACGGTGATTTCGCGCGACAGCTTGGAGAACATCGAGGAGCGCTTCTTGTCCTGCGCGCCCTTGCGATGCATGATGTTCTTGAATTTGCTATGGCCGGCCACGGCCTGCTCCTGACTTGTCTGTTTGTTCGATGCGGGCTCTCTAGCGAGCGCGCCCTCGATGCGCAATGTCAGACGAGGATCGCGGTGCCCGAGGCGGTCACCATCAGCATCGACCCGCTGGACCCGACGGTCTCATAATCCAGGTCGACGCCGACGACCGCATTGGCGCCCAGCGCCGCGGCGCGGGTGCGCATTTCCGCGATCGCCTGTTCGCGGGCACGCTGGAGCACGTCCTCATAGGCGCCCGAGCGCCCGCCGACGATGTCGCGCACGCTGGCGAACAGGTCGCGGAACAGGTTTGCGCCCACGATCACCTCGCCGGTGACGATGCCGAGATATTCCTTCGCAGGCCGGCCTTCCAGCGAAGGGGTGGTGCTGACGATGATCCCGGTCATGGACGCTCTCTCCCCGCGCTGCGATCTATTCGATGCCCAGCGCCGTCTTGTATGTTTCCAGCAGCGCTTCGGCTTCCATGCGGGCATTGCGCTCCATCTTGCGCAGGCGGACGATGGACCGCATCGTCTTCACGTCATAGCCATTGGCCTTCGCCTCCAGATAGACGTCCTTTATATCGTCCGCGATGCCCTTCTTTTCCTCTTCCAGGCGCTCAATGCGCTCGATGAAGAGGCGTAGCTGTTCGGCGGCGACATTGCCATCGCTCATGGGAATCTCCAGTAAGTGTGAATCGGTTGATGAATCGGTCGGCGCCTGCCTCTAATGATTGTCGGCGTTCTTCGCCACACTCTCCTGCATGCGGGCGATCTGTTCCGGCGTCGCCTCGCCCTGATGGCGGGATTTCCATTCGGCAAAGGGCATGCCATGGATGATCTCCCGCGCTTCCTCCCTGCCGATCGTGCCGTCCGCCTCCGCGATCCAGTCGGCCAGGCAGTTGCGGCAGAAGCCCGCCGTTCCCATCAGGTCGATATTCTGGACATCGGTGCGGTGCTGCAAATGCGCCACCAGCCGTCGGAAGGCGGTTGCGGCAACCGCATCACTGAGTATGTTATCGCTCACGGCGAACCTTTCGCTGATCATCATCCTGTCGTGCAGCACGGATAATCGAAAACCGCGCCCTGGCAAACCAGAGGCGACCATGACGGCCAGGAGACAAGAGGAATGACGAAATTACCGCCCCGTTCGCGCAAGGTCCGCATATTGGCGACCCTTGGCCCCGCGAGCGACAGCCCGGAAATGATCCGGGCGCTGTTCGTCGCCGGGGCCGACGCTTTCCGCATCAATATGAGCCATGGCGCGCATGAGGATCATGCCGCGCGCATCGCGACGATCCGGGCGCTGGAAAAGGAATTCGGACGTCCTACGACAATCCTGGGCGACCTTCAGGGGCCGAAGCTGCGCGTCGGGACCTTCGATCGCGGGCTGGCAGTGCTGGAAACGGGCGCGGCCTTCGTGTTCGACAGCGATCCTGCGCCGGGCGATGCGACGCGGGTCAACCTGCCCCATCCGGAGATCTATGCGGCTCTGGTGCCCGAAACCCGGCTGTTGCTGGACGACGGCAAGATGGTGCTGCGGGTCAAGAAGGTGGCGGAGGATCGCATCGACACGGTGGTCGAGGTCGGCGGTACCCTTTCCAACCGCAAGGGCGTGAACGTGCCCGATGTGGTCGTGCCGGTGCCGGCGCTGACCGAAAAGGACCGGCGCGACCTGAGCTTCGCGGTCGAGCAGGGCTGCGACTGGATCGCCCTGAGCTTCGTCCAGCGGCCGGAAGACCTGGCCGAGGCGCGCAAGCTGATGGGCGGCTATGGCGCACTGATGGCGAAGATCGAGAAGCCGGCGGCTGTCCAGCGGCTGGAGGAGATCATCGAACTGGCCGACGGCGTGATGGTGGCGCGGGGCGACCTTGGCGTGGAACTGCCGCCCCAGGCGGTGCCGCCGCTGCAGAAGCAGATCGTGGCGACCGCGCGCCGCATGGGTCGGCCCGTCGTGGTGGCGACGCAGATGCTGGAATCCATGATCAAGGCGCCGACGCCCACCCGCGCCGAAGTGTCCGATGTCGCGACCGCGGTCTATGACGGGGCCGACGCGATCATGCTGTCGGCGGAAACGGCGGCGGGCGACTGGCCGGTCGAGGCGGTGACGATGATGGACAGCATCGCCCATAGCGTGGAGCGCGACCCGGGCTATTTCGGGCGGCTGCACTATACCGAGACGAAGCCCGATCCCACCACCGCCGATGCGCTGGCGGAGGGCGCCGGCAGCATCGTGTCCGTCGTCGGGGCGAGCGCGATAACCTGCTTCACCTCTTCGGGCAGCACCGTGCGCCGCGTGGCGCGCGAGCGGCCGATGACACCGATCCTGGCGCTGACGCCCCGGCAGGATACGGCGCGCAAGCTGGGGCTGACCTGGGGCGTGCATGCCGTCCGGACCAAGGACATCGGCACGTTCGAGGAGATGATCGGCAAGGCCCGCCGCATGGCGCTGCGCCACGATATGGTCGAGAAGGGCGGCAAGATCGTCGTGCTGGCCGGCGTGCCTTTCGGGACGCCGGGGTCGACCAATGTGCTGCATGTGGCCGCGATTCGCGGAGATGAGCTCAGGGGCCGGGACGAGGGCTGAATGCCGATCGGTCCTGAGGGTCGTGCTCCTGCCTTCGCAGGGGCACGTCCAGCTTAGACGGTTGGGCTTCGAAGCAACGCCAGTTCTGCCAGTTCCCGGCGCAGCGTCGCCGCATCGCGGAACAGGTGGCCGCGCATGCCTTCCACCTCGGCCGCCAGGACATTTTCCTCGCGGTCATCAATGAACAGCGCCTGTTCCGCGCTCAAACCGAATCGCTCCAGCGCCAGCCGGTAGATCGCGGGGTCGGGCTTCACCAGCTTTTCCGCGCCGGAGACCACGATGTCGCGGAAGGGGGCGAACAGCGCCGACTCCCGAGCATGGAATGGCGCCCAGAATTCATGGCTGAAATTGGTGATGGCGAAGAGCGGAATGCCGCCCTCGTGCAATTCAAGGACGATCTCCGGCATGCCCTCGACTGCTGGTCCTACGCTGTCGATGAACTTCTCGCCCCAGAGGCGAATCAGCGCCGCATGTTCGGGATGGCGCGCGATCAGCTCTGCGCTGGTTTCCGCGAAGGGGCGGCCCTGGTCATGCTGGAAGTGCCAGTCCAGCGTCACCACGTCGCGGAGAAACGCATCGAGCGCCCGATCGTCATCGATCAGGCGCTCGTACAGAACCCTTGGGGTCCAGTGATACAAGACATTGCCAACGTCAAAGACGACGGCGGCAATATCCGCCATGAATCAGCCCTGGCGGGCCTTGAAGCGGCGGTTGGTCTTGTTGATGACATAGGTGCGGCCGCGACGGCGGATCACGCGGTTATCCCGGTGACGGCCCTTGAGCGACTTGAGCGAATTGCGGATCTTCATGGAACCAGCCTTTGAATGAATCTTGCGTGATCGAAAATCGAAGCGCAGCCCCTATGGGCGGGACGGCCGAAAGTCAAGGGCGGCCGCCCGCTTTTCGCTCCATCGCCGCGCCGTTCATCCTGCGTGCAGCAAATCCGTGGCTTGACGCTTTTAAGGGATTAGCGGCGCGGTGTCGTGTAGAGGCTGTTCATCCCCTGGAGTGCCATCCATGTCGAATCCGTCCATGTTGAAGAAGATCGTCCTTCCGTCCCTGCTGGCCCTGGGGCTCAGCGGCTGCGCCACGGCTGTTCCACCCGTGGAGGTGACGCGGTTCCATATCGACGATCCGGCGCGCAACGGGACCATCGCCGTCGAGGAAATGGCCGGCAACCCCGATGTCGGCCTGGAATTCCGCACCTATGCCGCCGCGGTCGAGCAGGAATTGCAGCGCGTGGGCTTCACCACGGCCGCACAGGGGGCGAAGAGCGACTATGTCGCGCTGGTGAGTTTCCGCCGCACCTTCCGCGAACCCGAAAGCTATGGCGCCAATGGCAAGCCGGTAAGCGTCGGCGTGGGCGGCGCCGTGGGCAGCGGCGGCTATTCCGGCCTGGGGCTGGGCATCGGCATCAACCTGTCGGGCAAGCCCAAGGGGCAGGTCTTCACCGAATTGCAGGTGCAGATACGCCGCCGCGCCGATTCGACCACTATCTGGGAGGGCCGGGCGCAGACCGGGGCGCGGGAGGGAACGCCCGCATCGCAGCCGGGTCTGGCGGCGCAGAAGCTGGCGACGGCATTGCTGGGGGGCTATCCGGGCGAATCGGGGCGGACTATAACCGTCAGATGAGCATCTCGATCACAAGTGCCTTCGACAGCGGCAATATTCGCGTTCTTTCCATTTCCGCCACGTCCGCAGGCGTCCGCGCCGAGCTGGAGATCGTCAAGGACCGGCAGAGCGACTTCTACCAATGGTTCCACTTCCGCGTGGCTGGCGTGGCCGGGCGGGAAGTCGAACTGGCGATCGTCAATTGCGGCGCGTCGGCCTATCCCGACGGCTGGCCAGGCTATAAGGCGCGCTATAGCGAGGATCGGGAGAATTGGCTGCTGGCGGACACCGGCTATGCCGACGGGACGCTGACGATCCGTCTGTCGCCCGACAGCAATGCGGTGTGGCTCGCCTATTTCGCGCCCTATTCGATGGAACGGCACCATGATCTGGTCGCCTGGGCGGCGTCCCAGCCGGGGGTGGAGCATCGCGAACTGGGGCTGACGCTGGACGGGCAACCGCTCGACCTGCTGGTGCTGGGCGAGGGGCCGAAGAAGGTCTGGCTCTACGCCCGACAGCATCCGGGCGAAAGCATGGCCGAATGGTGGATGGAGGGCGCGCTGGAGCGGCTCTGCGACGAGGAGGACGCCGTGGCGCGGCTGCTGCGCAGGGAGGCGACCTTCTACATCGTGCCGAACATGAATCCGGACGGCAGCCGTCGCGGCCATTTGCGGACCAACGCCGTGGGCATCAACCTCAACCGCGAATGGCATGAGCCGTCGATGGAGAAGAGTCCGGAGGTGTTCCTGGTGCGCGGAGCGATGGATGAGGTCGGGGTCGATTTCGCCATGGACGTGCATGGCGACGAGGCGATCGCGGCCGTGTTCCTGGCCGGATTCGAGGGCATCCCCTCCATCACGGAGCGGCAGTCGGCCTTGTATCGCCGCTATCGCGACACGCTGGCCGCCCGGACGCCCGATTTCCAGACGAGGAAGGGCTATCCCACCGCGCCGGCGGGCAAGGCGAACCTGTCCATGTCCACCAACCAGTTGGCCGAGCGCTTCGGCGCCGTGGCAATGACGCTGGAAATGCCGTTCAAGGATAATGACGACTTGCCGGACGCCGATTTCGGCTGGTCGCCGGCGCGGTCGATCCAACTCGCCAAGGACTGCCTGGGCGTGCTGGCGGAGATGATCGACGAAATCTGAACCAGGCCGGCCGCGGTTCAGCCGAAGAGATCGCCCAGGAAATCGGCCATCGCGCGGAAGCTGCGGCGGTCGGCTTCGGGATTATAGGCCAGGCCCCTTTCGGGCATCTTCGCGTCATGGTCGGTGAAGGCGTGCCCGGTATGGCCATAGGCATGGATCTGCCAATCGCATCCCGCTTCGGTCAGTTCCTTCGCCAGTGCGACCGTGGCTTCCGGCGGCGCGATCGGGTCGTCCCAGCCGTGGCAGATCAGCAGCCGCGCGGTGATCTTCGCATGGGGAAGGGGCGGCGCATCATAGACGCCGTGGAAGCTGACGCCGCCTGCAATATCCGCTCCTGAACGGGCAAGGTCGAGCACGCATTTGCCGCCGAAGCAGAAGCCGATCGCAGCAGTGCGGCTCTCGTCCGCCTCATCGAGCGATTTCAGCAGCGCATGGGCGGCGTTCGTCCGGTCCCGCAGCAAAATGCGGTCATCATTGAGTTCGGCCATGTAGCGGCCCATGTCCGGATCGGCGCGGCTGGTCCGCTTGCCCTGGCCGAACACATCCGAGACGAGCACGGTGTAACCGATCGCCGCGACCTTTTCGGCATAGGCGAAATCGGCCTCCTTGGTGCCCAGAACATTGGGGAAAAGCAGGATGGCCGGACGCGGAGCGGCGGCGGCATCGTCGAACACGGCCATGCTCTCGAACTGACCGCCAGGGCCTTCATGCACGGTGACGCGGCGGGTGATGGTCATGAAAGGCTCCTTGCTTCGGGGTCGGGACGCATGTTGGGACGCCATGCAGGATTGGCAAGATTGGGCCAGTTGCGGATGTTGGCACCTCCCCTTCAAGGCGAGGGGCCTAATGGCGGGAAACCGCCCTATCGACCATGGATGATCCGCACTCTCGATGCAGCCTCGGCCGCGACGGCGCGGGCCTGGTCTGCGTCGACCGCGCGGGCCAGGGCGACGCCCATGCGGCGATAGGGGCGGGTCGTCGGCTTGCCGAACAGCCGCAGATCGACTTCCCCACCGGGCGTCGAGAGCGCTTCGGCCAATCCTTCGAACCGAAAGTCATCCGATTCCCGATCCGCCAATATCACCGCCGAAGCCGCGGCCCCATGCAGCGTCACTTCCGGCACCGGCAGGCCCATGATCGCGCGGGCGTGAAGATCGAATTCGCTCCAGTTCTGGGAGATCAGGGTCACCATGCCGGTATCGTGCGGCCGGGGCGAGAGTTCGGAGAAGATGACATCCTCTCCCTTCACGAAGAATTCCACGCCGAAAATGCCGTAGCCGCCCAGATTGTCGACCACCTTGCGCGCCATGTCCTGGGCGGCGGCCAGCGCGCCGCCGGACATGGGCGTGGGCTGCCAGCTTTCCTGATAATCGCCGCGTTCCTGCCAATGGCCGATAGGCGGACAGAAGCTGACGCCGTCACGGCTGCGCACGGTCAGCAGCGTGATCTCATAGTCGAAGGCGATGAATTCCTCGACGATCACCCGGCTGCGGTCGCCGCGCATGTTCGCGACTGCATAGTCCCAGGCGGCTTCCAGTTCCTCAATCGTGCGGACCGTGCTCTGGCCCTTGCCGGATGAGGACATGACCGGCTTGATGACGCAGGGAAGGCCGGTATGCGCCGCCCCCGCCCGCACTTCCTCCAGCGTTTCGGCGTAGCGATAGCGGGAGGTGCGCAGCCCCAGTTCGACCGCGGCGACTTCGCGAATGCGGTCGCGGTTCATGGTCATGATGGTGGCGCGGGCCGAAGGGACGACCGTCACGCCGCGCGCCTCGAAATCGGCCAGGACCTCGGTGCGGATCGCCTCGATTTCGGGGACCACGAAGTCGGGCCGATGCTTTTCAATGGCTTTGGCGAGCAGGTCGGCGTCAAGCATGGAGAAGACTTCAAACCCGTCCGCCACCTGCATGGCAGGCGCGCCCGCATAGCTGTCGCAGGCGATGACCTGCGCGCCCAGGCGCTTGGCGGAGATCACGAATTCACGACCCAGTTCGCCCGAGCCCAGAAGGAGGATCTTCGCGGTAAAGGCCATGGCGGGACTCCTCGGAATGGACATCTTCAGCGCATTCAGCGCAGCGTGCTCCTGCCGGCGCAGGAGCACGTCATTTCTATTCTTTAAAGTTCAGCGTCCATCAGTGTCGGGAAGAAGCCCTCATGGGCGCTGCGCAGGTCCGCCAGCGCCACGCCCGCCACCTTGTCGCCGCCAGTCGTGCCGATGCGAAGCGCGCCTGGAATGTCCACCCCCTGGGCGGCGGCGACGATGTACCGGCCCTGATCCTCGCCAAAGGCGCTGGCGGTCGTAAGGACGATGCTCAGCTCCGCGCCGATCTTCCCGGCCAGCGCCATTTCCGTCACCGCGACCAGCAGGCCGCCGTCGGAAATGTCATGCACCGCATTGACCTTGCCTTCCGCGATCAGCGCCCGGACGGTTTCGGCATGGGCACGCTCCGCCGCCAGATCGACCTTCGGCGCCTCGCCCGCTTCCCGGCCGGCAATCTCGCGCAGCCAGATCGACTGGCCGAGATGGCTGCCTTCCCCGCCGATCAGCCAGATGGCGTCGCCCTCATTCTTGAAGGCCACGGTCGCCATCCCGTCGATGTCCTGGAGCAGGCCGATGCCGCCGATCGCCGGGGTGGGCAGGATCGCCGATCCGCCGCCGGTCGCCTTGGATTCATTGTACAGGCTGACATTGCCCGAAACGATCGGGAAATCCAGCGCGCGGCAAGCCTCCCCCATGCCTTCCAGGCAGCCGGTGAACTGCGCCATGATCTCTGGCCGCTGCGGATTGGCGAAGTTCAGGCAATTGGTGACGGCGAGCGGCGTCGCGCCGACGGCGCTGATGTTGCGATAGCATTCCGCGATCGCCTGCTTGCCGCCCTCATAGGGGTCCGCATAGCAATAGCGCGGCGTGCAGTCGGTGCTGATCGCGATGCCCTTCCGCGTGCCATGGACGCGCACTACCGCCGCGTCGCCGCCGGGGCGCTGCACCGTGTCGGCGCCCACCATATGGTCGTACTGCTCCCAGATCCAGCGGCGAGAGGCGATGTCGGGCGATCCCATGAGCCTGACGAGATCGGCGCCGATGTCGGCGCTCTCGCTGATCCCGCCCAAGGGCTGCACGCCCGACCAGGCCTTATATTCATCCTTCGCCATCGCCGGACGGTCGTAGAGCGGCGCATCGTCGGCCAGCGGGGCCAGCGGAATGTCGCACACCGTCTCGCCCTTGTGGACCAGCACCATGCGGCCGGTATCCGTCACATGGCCGATCACGGCGAAGTCCAGCTCCCACTTGCGGAAAATGGCTTCGGCAAAGGCTTCCTTGCCCGGCTGGAGCACCATGAGCATGCGCTCCTGCGACTCCGACAGCATCATCTCATAGGCGGTCATGCCGGTTTCGCGCTGCGGCACATCGTCCATGTTGAGCTGGATGCCGACGCCGCCCTTGGACGCCATTTCCACCGAGGAGGAGGTGAGGCCCGCCGCGCCCATGTCCTGGATCGCGACGATCGCGTCGGATGCCATGAGTTCGAGGCAGGCTTCGATCAGCAACTTTTCGGTGAAGGGATCGCCGACCTGCACCGTCGGGCGCTTGGCGTCGGCGTCGTCGCCGAAGTCCGCCGAGGCCATGGTCGCGCCATGGATGCCGTCGCGGCCGGTCTTCGAACCCACATAGACGATCGGATTGCCGATGCCCGAAGCGGCGGAATAGAAGATCTTGTCCGTTTCCGCGACGCCCACGGTCATCGCATTGACCAGGATGTTGCCGTCATAGGCGGGATGGAAATTCACCTCGCCGCCCACGGTCGGCACGCCGACGCAATTGCCGTAGCCGCCAATGCCATGCACCACGCCGCTGATGAGGTGCTTCATCTTCGGATGGTCGGGCCGCCCGAAGCGCAGCGCGTTCATGTTCGCCACCGGCCGCGCGCCCATGGTGAAGACGTCGCGCAAAATGCCGCCCACGCCCGTCGCCGCGCCCTGATAGGGTTCGATATAGCTGGGATGGTTGTGGCTCTCCATCTTGAAGATCGCGGCCTGGCCGTCCCCGATGTCCACCACGCCCGCATTTTCACCGGGGCCGCAAATGACCTGCGGCCCTTCCGTGGGCAGCTTCTTCAGATGGATTCGCGAACTTTTGTAAGAGCAATGCTCCGACCACATCACCGAGAAAATGCCGAGTTCGGTGAGATTCGGCTCCCGGCCGAGCGCGTTCAGGACGCGATCATATTCTTCCGGGGAAAGCCCATGGTCTGCGACGACCTGCGGCGTGATCTGGGATGCGGTGCTGGACATGTGCGCGCCTTTAGCGGGGGAGCGCCCGATAGACAATGCTGAGGCTCGCGCCCGGGCGAAAACATGATAGCTTTCCCGGCCGGACGAAAAAAAGGGGAGTTGCCCATGGAATGGATGCTGTTGCCGCTTCGTCGCTACGCCAAATTCTCGGGCCGGGCGCGGCCGCGCGAATATTGGATGTTCGTCCTGTTCCTGCTGCTCTGTTATATCGGCGTCGCGATGGTCGAGGGGATATTGGGCCTCAGCACGACCGATCACTGGTTCCAGCGCGGCCCCTGGTGGGCGGGCGCGGGCTACAGCACCCGCGGCGGTCCGCTGACGGGGCTGTTCACGCTGGCGATGATCATTCCCCATATCGCGGTTTCCGTCCGCCGCCTGCACGATACCGACCGCAGCGGCTGGTGGCTGCTGATCGTCTTCTTCCCGATCATCGGCAGCATCGTCCTGCTGATCTTCTTCATCATGAGCGGCACGCGGGGCCCCAACCGCTTCGGCCCCGATCCGGTCGAGGTGGGAGAGCCGGAATTGCGTTGAGCGCGTCGGTCCGGGCGCGCATGATTGGGCGGTTCAAGCCACTCCCTCTCCAGCAGGCGGAAGGGGGAATGGCGTCGATTGGCCACATCCTCGCAAACTCCAAAGAAAAAGGCCGGCCTCCATGGGGAGGGCCGGCCCGCACTTGCAGGAAAACGGAAAGGATCAGGCCTTGCAGCTCAGCGCGCTCTTGCCCGGCAGGGTGGCGGTGATCTGCTTGCCCGAGCCCTCGACCTTGAAGCCGCCGCCTTCGAAGGGCTTGCCCGCCTCGGCGGCGATCAGCTTCGTGGGGGCGCCGTCCTTTTCGGTGCGCACGTTCACCGTCTTGTCGTCGCTCATGAAGTCGACGAAGATCAGGCTGTTGTCCTTGCAGCGATATTGATGGCTTTCCTTCACCATCGGCGGCAGTTCGACGGGAGCGGCATTGGCCAGCTTTTCGGCCATGGGATCGGCGGGGCCGCCCACCACTTCGGGTTCGTCATTCTTGTTGCAGGCGGACAGCAGCGCAAGCGCCGCCACGGAGATCAGGGGGAGATGATATTTCATAGCGGTCCTTCTATGTGCACTAGCCACGCCAAGCGTCAACGCAAAACTGCCACGAGTCCGCCAGCCAGTGGCGCGACGTCATGACGTTTTCGTGAATGGCGGCCGGAATCGGCCCCCAGGACCCATGCGGGCTTGACCGGGCGGGCGGGGGTCGCCAATGCAGGGACATGGCGCAAGACAGCATGACCCATGAGGGCGATCCGTCGCAGATGTCGTTCGAAGATGCGCTGCGCGCGCTCGAATCGATCGTCCGGCGGCTGGAGAGCGGGGATGTGCCGCTCGACGAATCCATTTCACTCTATTCGCAGGGCGAGGAACTGCGGAAACGCTGCATGGAACGGCTGCAGGCGGCCGAAGCGCGCATCGCCAAGCTGACGATCGACGCCGGCGGCGCCGTGACCGGCGCTCAGCCCTTCGGTTCGGACTGAGCGTGCAGCGTGCGGGAGAGGCGGCCATGAGCGGACCCGACTCCGCCTCGCCTCGGTCGATCGGTCTGGTGGCCGACCGCGCTGCGGCGGTGGCGGCCGACATCGACCGCCTGTTCGACGCGCTGCTGGCGGTTCCCGACGACCCGCGCCGGCGCCTGCACGAAGCGATGCGCCACGCGGCCATGGGCGGAGGCAAGCGGCTGCGTCCGCTGCTGGTGCAGGCGGCCAGCGACCTGTTCAACATCTCGCGGGATTCGGCGCTGCGGGTCGGCGTCGCGGTGGAATGCATCCATGTCTACTCGCTGGTGCATGACGATCTTCCGGCGATGGACGACGACGATCTTCGCCGGGGCAAGCCGACCGTGCACAAGGCATTTGACGAGGCGACGGCGATCCTCGCGGGCGATTGCCTGCACGATCTGGCTTTCGAAGTGCTGGCGGACGAGGAGACGCATCCCGATCCTTTCGTCCGGGTCGAGCTGGTGAAGGCGCTGGCCGTCGCCAGCGGCACCAGCGGCATGGCGGGCGGCCAGATGATGGACCTGGAGGCGGAGAAGACCAGCTTCGACCTGCCCACGGTCACGCGGCTCCAGCAGTTGAAGACCGGCGCGCTGATCGGCTTCTGCGTCGATGCGGCGGCGATCATGGCCCGCATCCCGCCGGAGGGGCGGACGCGCCTGCACGGCTATGCCCGCGACATCGGCCTTGCCTTCCAGATCGCGGACGACCTGCTCGACGTCGAGGGGGACGCCGTTCTCGCCGGCAAGGCGCTGGGCAAGGACGCGGCGGCGGGGAAGGAAACCTTCGTCTCCCTGCTGGGGGTGGAGCGGGCGCGGGAACAGGGCCGCCTGCTGGTCGAGCAGGCGAAGGCGCATCTGCACGGCTTCGGGGCGGAGGCCGACCTGCTGCGCGCCATTGCCGACTATATCGTGGAAAGGGATCGTTAGGGGCATGAGCAAGCAGAGGGTGGGGGTCTATCCCGGGACATTCGATCCGATCACCTTGGGTCATATGGACATCATCCGGCGCGGCGCGAAGCTGGTCGACAAGCTGGTGATCGGCGTCACCACCAACATCTCCAAATCTCCGATGTTCTCCGACGATGAACGGCTGGATATGGTGCGGCGCGAATGCGCGGGCATCGACACGGAAATCGTCGTCACGGGCTTCAACTCGCTGCTGATGGACTTTGCCGAATCGCAGGGGGCGAGCGTCATCATCCGGGGCCTACGCGCCGTCGCTGACTTCGAATATGAATATCAGATGGCGGGGATGAACCAGCAGATCAACGGCCGGGTCGAAACCGTTTTCCTGATGGCGGACGTGTCGTTGCAGCCGATCGCTTCCCGTCTGGTCAAGGAAATCGCGCTCTATGGCGGGCCGATCCACAAATTCGTCAGCCCCGCCGTGCGCGAGGAAGTGGAGGCGCGGGTCGCCGCCATCGGCCTGAAAGGGCAGGGCTGAAGGCTCCACTCAGCCTTCGTTCAGTTGCCAATCGCGAAGAGGGCGCTATCAGGGCAAGTTCGCACCTGGGCAAAATTTGAGGAAAGCTTCATTCATGCGGTTCACGTCGGCGCTCAAGACCGTGGCGATCGGTTTCGCTCTCTATGCATCGAGCGGCGCGGCCCTGGCCCAGGGCGGCGGTGGGCGCAATGCCGAGGAGATGAAGAAGGAGGAGGCGGCCGTGCGCGCGGAGCAGGCCGCCAAGCAACTCGGCCTCGACCCCGCTTCCAAGCTGCCGCCGGCCACGGTGCCTGTCGATCCCCAGAATGTCTGGGATCTGGACCTGTCGAGCGGCGGCCGCGTACGCATCCAGTTGCGTCCCGACATCGCGCCCGGCCATGTCGAGCGGATCAAGGAGCTGACGCGCCAGGGCTTCTACAACGGGCTCAAATTCCACCGCGTCATTCCCGGCTTCATGGCGCAGGGCGGCGACCCCAAGGGGGACGGGACCGGAGGGTCGACGCTGCCGGACCTGAAGGCCGAATTCAATCCGATGCCGCATCTGCGCGGCACCGTCTCCATGGCCCGCGCCCAGAGCGAGGACAGCGCGAACAGCCAGTTCTTCATCGTCTTCCTGCCGCGCATGCAGCTCGACAAGAAATATACGGTGTTCGGCCGCGTGATCGAGGGCATGCAATATGTCGATGCCATCCATCAGGGCGAACCGCCCGCCGATCCGACCATCATCCTCCAGGCCTCGATCGAAAGCGACGGCAGGCCGCCGGTGACGGCACTGCCGACGCCGCCTGCTCCGCCCGCACCCTCGATCGTCGCGCCGCCGGCGAAGAAGCCCGCGCCCGCAAGGAAGCCGGCTGCGCCGAAGAAGAAATAGTCAGGCCGGGTGAATGCGTGCTCCTGCGAAGGCAGGAGCCCAGTCCCGCCGCCTGAACTGGGCTTCTGCCTTCGCAGGAGCACTTGATATGCTGTTCTAGAGCATTCGACCATGCGCGTAGATCTGTTCGATTTCGACCTCCCGCCTGAAAGCATCGCGCTTCGCCCTGCTTCCCCGCGCGACGCGGCCCGGCTGCTGCTGGTGCCCGGCGACGCGCCCTTCCAGGACCGGATCGTGCGCGATCTGCCGGACCTGCTGCGCGCCGGCGACGTGCTGGTGTTCAACGACACCAGGGTCATTCCCGCCCAATTGGAGGGGATGCGCGGCCAGGCCAGGGTCGGCGCCACGCTCCACAAGCGGCTCGGTCTGCGCCAATGGCAGGCCTTCCTCCGCAACGCCAAGCGGGTGCGCGATGGCGACCGGATCGACTTCGGCAATGGCGTCACCGCTGTGGCCGGCCCGCGCGACGAGGACGGTGGCGTCACGCTCTGCTTCGAGGGTGAGGAGCCGGTCGAGCTGTTGCTGGAACGGGCGGGCCGGATGCCGCTGCCCCCCTATATCGCCAGCAAGCGCCCGACCGACGAGCGCGACCGCAGCGATTACCAGACCATGTTCGCGCGGGAAGACGGCGCGGTCGCCGCCCCCACGGCGGCGTTGCACTTCACGCCCGAATTGATGGCAGCGGTCGAAAAAGCCGGCGTCCGGACCGAAACGCTGACGCTGCATGTCGGCGCCGGCACCTTCCTGCCGGTAAAGGCGGACGATACGGACGATCACCGGATGCATGCCGAATGGGGGCGGA
The DNA here is from genome assembly GCF_019873065.1 of Sphingobium sp. PNB. Lineage (NCBI taxonomy): Bacteria > Pseudomonadati > Pseudomonadota > Alphaproteobacteria > Sphingomonadales > Sphingobiaceae > Sphingobium > Sphingobium sp. PNB. The sequence continues at coordinate 2,586 of NZ_JAINEZ010000095.1, read as the reverse complement.
TCGACCAGGCGACGGCGGACCGCCTCAACGCCGCACGGGCGGCCGGCGGCCGGCTGATCGCGGTCGGCACCACCAGCCTGCGCCTGCTGGAAAGCGCGACGGGGGAGGACGGCATCATCCGTCCTTTCGCGGACGAGACGCGGATATTCATCACGCCGGGCTATCGTTTCCGCGCAGTCGACGGGTTGATGACCAATTTCCACCTGCCCAAATCGACCTTGTTCATGCTGGTAAGCGCCTTGATGGGTACGGAGAAAATGCTGTCGGTCTATCGGCACGCCATTGATGGCGGCTATCGTTTCTACAGCTATGGCGATTCCAGCCTGCTTCTGCCCCAGCCTTAAGACCGCTCATGTTGATGCTCCATCGACCGCGGGACGGGGCTTCCCGTTTTTGCAAGGCGGTCCAAGGAATGAAAGTCGCACTGGCGCGCTGCCCTGTCTCGCGTTAAGTCTTTCTTTGATGACGATTGACCCGCTGGTGCTGTTGCAGGCTTACGCGATCGGCGTGTTTCCCATGTCCGACGACCGCGAGGCGGAGGAGGTGTACTGGATCGAGCCGAAGCGACGGGCGATCATGCCGCTCGACGGTTTCCACATCTCCCATTCGCTGGCCAAGACGATCCGGCGGGAGCGGTTTCGGGTCACCGCCAATCGCGATTTCGCAGGCATCGTCCGGCTCTGCGCAGAAGCCGCGCCGGACCGCCCGTCCACCTGGATCAACCATCCGATCGAGCGTGCCTATCGCCATCTGCATGAAATAGGTTTCGCCCACTCCGTTGAGGTGTGGGAGGGGGAGGAACTGGTGGGCGGCCTTTATGGCGTGGCGCTGGGGCGGGCCTTTTTCGGGGAAAGCATGGTGTCGCGGCGCGCCGATGCGTCGAAGGTGGCGCTGGCCTGGTTGACCGCCCGCATGCGTTTCGGCGGTTTCACCCTGCTCGACTGCCAGTTCATGACCGATCATCTGCGGTCATTGGGTGCGATCGAAATCAGCCAGCGCGACTATCTTCAATCATTGGCGGGCGCGTTGGACGGCGTGGCGCTGGGGGCGGGGCGGGGCGTGCTGGCGGCCGGTTCCGGCGTCTGGGCGGAGCTGGCATTTTCGCCGCTTGCCGGGGACGCCTTGGCCCGCGCGCCGTCCGACACTTCGCCCTTATCGCCCAGCTTCACCGTATCGGGACCGGTTTCCGGCCATGACATCGTGCAGCTCCTGACCCAGACGTCGTAGACCGGGTGCTGCACGACATTGCGGTCGGGCCGTTCCCGGAACAGCCAGCCGGAAAAGTTGCGGCGCCATTTATTGTCGGCGGTGCTGCGCACGTCGAGCTGAACGAAGGCGCCGGTTTCCTGCACATTTTCCCAGGGCGCCGTGGTTTCGCAGGCCTGCAGCCGAACAATGGCGTCGCCCACGCGCAGAGCTTCGCCCGGCTTCATCGTCAGGTCGGTGGTGATGCCGTTGCGCTTGTTGAGCAGGCCGATCACCGCCACCCGCTCGTTCATCGGCGTGCCGGTGAGGGGAGACTCGTCGCCATTGCGGATCTTCTGCCCCTCGATGCGGACAGGACCGCCCTGGTTCTGCGTCGGCAGATCGTCGCCGCCGCAACCGGCCAGTATCAGGGTGCAGCCGAGAATCGGCAGGAAACGTCCCGCCGGGCGCCGCATCATGATGCGTCGGGGCTCCACGCCTCATAATCGCCGGTCGCCTTCTGGCGCAGGCCACCCTTTTCCAGCGCACCGGTGGGGCGGTAGGCCTGGGCCGTGCCGGTGGCGTTGGGGGTGAAGTCCCTTTCCCAGATGCGCGGGGGCGGCAGGAAACTCTCCGGCGCGCCCTCGATCGAATGATGCAGCCAGCCATGCCATTCGGCGGGCACGCGGCTGGCGTCGTTCGCGCCATTATAGATGACCCAGCGCCGAGTCAGTCCATTGGGGTCGGTGCCGCCTTCATAATAGACATTGCCCTGATGGTCCTCACCCACCTTCGTGCCCTTGCGGGAGGTGTAGAGCGAGGTGCCGATGGTCGCGCCATCCCACCAGGTGAAGATCTTGCCAAGGATTCCCATGGGCGAAGCGCTTAGCCGTTGCGGCTGGCGCTTGGCAAGGCGGTTCTGGTCAGCGGGGGCAGAAATTGAGGGGGTTTGACGAGGACGGCCGGTGGCAATCGCCCCAGGTGACGCGGTCGCCTTCCCTGATGCCCAGCTCCGCCGCCCTGCCGCCGCGCAGTTCGAGGACGGCGGCGACCGGGATGCCGGCGGAGACCGGCTCGCGGGAATAAGGGGCGGCGTTGGCCTTCAGGAAGGCGATGCTGCCGTCGGTGTGGATGAACAGCATGTCGAGCGGGATCAGCGTGTTCTTCATCCAGAAGCTGGCCGTGCGGGGCGGGGACATGGGGAAGAGCATCCCGGAATCGGGGGCAAGCGACTTGCGGAACATCAGGCCCTGTTCCTGCTGCTGTTCGGTAAGGGCGAGTTCGACGGTGAAGCGGTGAGCGGTTTTGGCGGTGTGGATGGTGAGGGGGAGGAGGGTGGTTTGCCCGGTGGCGGTGGGAGCGGCGGTGTTTTCGGCTTTGGGGGCGGATGGGGAGCAGGCG